>CAZLNF010000216.1:0-3144 GCA_964560885.1 uncultured Actinomyces sp.
CGACGGCCGCGGCGGTGATCCCACGCCGTGGACCGCACGCGGAGTCATGGCCGGCCTCGTCGCCGCGACGGAGCATCGGTGGGGCAGCCCCGCACTGGAGGGTCGTGTCGTCGCCCTTCAGGGTTGCGGCAACGTGGGCGCGGCACTCGCCCATCAACTCGCCGATGCCGGCGCCACCCTGGTCGTCACGGACCGTGAAAGCGCTCGAGCCGAGAGGCTCGCCTCTGAGCTCGGTGCCACCGTGGTTGCGCCCGAGGCCATCTACGACGTAGAGGCCGACATCTTCTCCCCGTGCGCCCTCGGGTCGATTCTCGACGACTCCACGATCGGTCGATTGCGCGTCGAGGTCATCGCAGGAGCGGCCAACAATCAACTCGCCGAGGACCGTCATGCCGAGGCGCTCGCCGCCCGCGACATCGTCTACGCCCCGGACTTCGTGATCAACGCCGGCGGGGTGATCTCCGGCAGCGTCGCCCTGCTCGACGAGACACAGGACGCCATGGTCCAGCGCGTGGATGCCATCTACGACACTACGTCCGAAGTGCTCCAACAAGCTGCGCGCGAGCGCATCACGACCTTGCATGCCGCCGAGAGACGCGCTGAGATGACACTGGCCAATGCACGGAAGGATGACCGATGACCCACTTCGACCGCACGTGGACTACGCAGCCCGAGGCCGCGGCGCTCGTGGCGTCGACCCTTGACGACGCCCTTGCGGCAGTGCCGGACGCCCAGGCCCTGGCCTCCCGCCTGCGCGACGACATCGGCGTGCGCCTCATCGACATCCTCGACTACATCTCTCTCCCCGACGGCTCCGACCTGAGCGCCTTTCTCAACGCGGGCTGGGAGCCCGATGCGTCCGATCCCACCGTGCTGCGCAATGCCACGGGGCTCTTCCCGGTCGTGCTGGCCCGCGGCCAGGGCCTCGCCATCGGCTTCAAGGTCGAATACGTCCATGAATTCGTGGCCGCTCAGGGACTGGGCGCGCCGGTCGAAGGCGCGATGCACGCACCCTTCCGGCGCGTGCGCTACGCCGAGGCGGGCGGCGTCGCCTTCGACGCCATCGAGCGTCGCGGCTCCCGCGGTTTCGAGCCCGACGACCCTTCGGCCGCAACACTCCGCGCTGCGCAACTTCACCTGCAGACCTTCCGGACCCGTCGACGCTCCTTCGACAGCGTCGGTGCCGGCTACGACGCGACCGATGCGATGGTCGCCGCCGCGGTCGCTGATCTCGGTCAGGACTGGGCCTGCTGGCTGTGGCTGCGCGCTGAGCGCGAGTACTGGGAGTCGCGCAACAGCGCCGGTCGCCTGCAGAAGGCGCGCCAGGATGCCCATGGCATCGGTTGGGCCAACCAGGACCACCACACCTATGACAGCTCGCGGGAGTGGTTTCACCGCTGTGTCGGCGTCCTGGAGGCGCTGGGCTTCGAGTGCCGTGAGCTCTTCTACGCGGGCGACGCAGCAGGCTGGGGTTCGCAGATCCTCGAGCAGCCGGCCATCGGCAGCGTGATCTTCGCCGACATCGATCTCGCACCTGACGAGTTGGATATCGACTTCGCGCACATGGAGCTCGAACCGCTGCCCTTCCTGCGTCGTGCGGGCCTGTGGTGCGGACTGCACGGGGAGTCCATGCTCGAGTCCGGGATCAACCACCTCGAGTGCATGTACGACCACACGATCATGGGCCGACAGCTTGAGGCGCAAGGGGTGCGCTTCATGCAGCCCTTCTCGGACTTCCCCCACCTCTACCAAGCTCTCACCGAGGGCGAGTGGTGGCCGGTAGATCCGGCGCGCGTGGATGCACTCGAGGCGGCCGGCTACATCTCGGCTGAGCAGGCCGAAGACTTCCGCCTGCACGGGTCCATCGGCTCGCACCTGGAGAACCTCGAGCGCAACGATGGATTCAAGGGCTTCAACCAGCCGGGCATCGACGGAGTCCTACGCGCCATCGATCCGCGCAAGAATCTCGTCGGCGCCTGATCGCAGGCTTGCACACAGGGAGTCACGTGCGCATTGAGAAGGTGACCGCCCATCGGCTGTCACTCCCCCTCGTCAGGCCCTTCCGCACATCCTTTGGCACGGAGTACGACAAGGACGTCATCCTCATCGAGGTGACGACCGACTCGGGTGCCACGGGGTGGGGCGAGTGCGTCGCGGCGCCCGACCCGTCGTACAGCCACGAGTTCAATGACGCAGCGCTCCTCACCCTGCGTGATCACCTTGTGCCGCGCGTGCTCGACCGGGACCTCACGGCAGAGGAGGTGCCCGCATTGCTCTCCGCGGTGCGCGGCCATCCCATGGCCCGGGGCGCCCTGGAGCTCGCGATCCTCGATGCACAGTTGCGGCAGGCCGAGGTGTCCTTCGCCACCTATCTCGGAGCTACCCGCACGGCGATCCCGTGCGGTGTCTCGACGGGAATCCCCGCGGATGACTCCATGGACACCCTTGTCGACGAGGTCGACTCCTACGTTGCCGACGGATACCGCAGGATCAAGCTCAAGATCCAGCCCGGATGGGACATCGAGCCCACGCGCGTGATCAGGGAGCGCTACCCCGACATCCCTCTCCAGGTCGACGCCAACCAGGCCTACTCGCGGGATCACATCGACCACCTCGCGGCGCTCGATGAATTCGACCTCCTCCTCATCGAGCAGCCGATCCATGAGGACGACTACCTCGGACTACGCCGCCTTGCCGATCGCATGGTCACGCCCATGTGCCTGGACGAGTCGATTCTGTCGAGGGACAACGCTGAGTCGCTGATCGACTACGGCGCCTGCGAGATCGTCAACATCAAGGCGGGCCGCGTCGGCGGATACCTGTCCGCCAAGGCAATCCACGACCTCTGCCTCGACAGGGGGGTACCCGTCTGGTGCGGTGGCATGGTCGAGACCGGTATCGGCCGCGCAGCCAACGTGGCCCTCGCGGCCCTGCCCGGCTTCACCCTCCCCGGTGACACCAGCTCGTCCAGCCGGTTCTTCGCCACCGATGTGACCGAACCCCTCGTCATGTCTGCCGACGGGATGATGGATGTGCCTTCAGGCCCCGGGCTGGGCGTGACGCCGATCCCCGAACTCCTCACCAAGTTCACTGTCACGACGTACGACCTGTCGAGCGCAGCCCGATGAAGCCAGCCCTCGTCTC
>CAZLNF010000217.1:0-3107 GCA_964560885.1 uncultured Actinomyces sp.
GGCTGATGAGGATGTTGCCGACCTTGTCGTAGACCGAGTCGGGCCAGTCCACCCAACTCTCCTGGATGAGGACGCACTTCATCCCCGCGCGCGCGGACACTGCCGCGACCTGGCGCGTGTGGTTGGACTGCACGCCGCCGATCGAGACGAGCGTGTCGCACCCCTGCGCGAGTGCGTCGGCGACGAGGTATTCGAGCTTGCGGGTCTTGTTGCCACCGTAGGCAATGCCGGAGTTGCAGTCCTCGCGCTTGGCCCAGACCGCAGCGCCGCCGAGATCGGCTGTGAGCCGCTCGAGCGGGTGGACCGGTGAGGGTCCGAACAGCAGGGGATAGGCCGGGTAGTCGAGCAGGCTGGGCATCGCTCTCCTGGTGGGGGGATGTGGAGTCGCACCTTCGTCACGCCGACCCTACCCAGCGCTGGGATGACCTAGGGTCGGGGCATGTCGCTCGTGCTCGCCGCGAAGCGCGTCGTCGATGCCGACGGCGAGCGGCCTGATGCCTGGGTGCGGGTTGAGGGCGATGCGATCGTGGAAACCGGGTCGGGGACGCCGCCTGATCATGCTGTCCGCGCGGACGTGCTGCTCCCCGGCTTCGTCGACCTGCACTGCCACGGTGGTGGCGGTGCCTCCTTCACCTCCGCGGACCCCGACCAGATCGCCGCGGCCGCGGCCACCCACCGCGCTCACGGCACGACGACGATGCACGCGAGCCTCGTCTCGGCGGACTACGACGACCTGATCCGCCAGGTGCGCGCGCTCATCCCCTTCGTGGACGACGGCACACTGCGCGGCATCCACCTAGAGGGACCATGGATCTCTCCGTCCTACTGCGGCGCGCATGATCCGCGCACGCTGCGGGATCCGGCCCCGGACGAGGTCGCACGCATCCTCGACGCTGGCGACGGTCGCATCGGCATGGTGACGCTGGCCCCCGAGCTCCCCGGGGCCCTCGAGGCCATCCCTCTGATCGTCGAGCGTGGCGCCATCGCTGCCGTGGGGCACACCGCGGCCGATGGCGATGCTGCTCGTGCTGCCGTCGACGCGGGTGCGACCGTGGCGACGCACCTCTTCAATGCGATGCCGCCCCTGCTTCACCGTGATGCTGGACCGGTGGGCGTCCTGCTGGCTGATGCGCGCGTGACATGCGAGGTCATCGGCGACGGCGTACACCTGGAGCCGGATGTCGTCGCGCTCGCCCTCGCTGCCGCGCACGGCCGAGGGGCACTGGTGACCGACGCGATGGCTGCCGCGGGCGCGGGTGATGGCGACTACCGGATCGGTGGCCTCGACGTAGTCGTGCGCGATGGAGTGGCGCGACTGCGCGACGGCGGCAGCCTTGCCGGCAGCACGCTGCTCATGGACTCTGCCGTGCGTCGCTCGGTGCGACTCGCGGATCGCTCGCTCGACCAGGCGAGTGCGGCCGCATCACTCGCCCCCGCTCGCGCGATGGGCCTCGGTGATCGCGGCCTTATCGCGGTGGGGCAGCGGGCGGACATCGTGGCCCTGGACGAGGACCTCCGCGTGATGCGCGTCCTGCGCGGCGGTGCCTGGGCCTAGATCGTCTCCGTGACTTTGCGCAGGCCGCGTGGGGCATCCGGGTCGTGTCCTCGCGCGATCGCCATCGCGTAGGCGAGTTGCTGCAGGGGCAGGATCTGCAGGATCGGCGCGATGTCCTCGCCGGTCTCCGGCAGGGGGATGTGCGCGGCTGCGCGTGGGGCCCGCTCGACATCGCCCTCGATGAGCACGTCGGCGCCACGCTCGGCGAGGCGGTCCAGGACGGGCTGCATAGCCGCCCCTCCCGGACCGAAGGGCACGACGGCGATGACGGGTCGGTCCACGTCGATCATCGCGAGCGGACCGTGCATGAGGTCCGCGCTGGAGAAGGCATGCGCGGAGAGATACGACGTCTCCATGAGCTTGAGCGCGGCCTCGCGTGCCGTGGGGTAGGCGTAGCCGCGACCTGTCGTCACCAGTCGCTCCACGAAGCGGTAGCGCGGGGCAACCTCGAGGCCGTCCCCGCGGTCGAGCACCTCGCGGGCGAGATCGGGGAGGACTTCGGCGCGGGAGGTGTCGCCCCCGGCCCACGACTCGACGAGCAACCACGCAGCGAGGAGTTCGCTCGTGTAGCTCTTGGTCGCCGCGACCGCGCGCTCCGGTCCGGACATCACGTCGATGTGTGCCTCTGCGGCCCTTGCGAGCGGTGACTCAGGCGCGTTGGTGATCGCGATCGTCCAGGCTCCTGCCGCGCGAGCCCGGGTCGTGGACTCCACGAGGTCGGGGGAGCCACCCGACTGGCTGAGCGCGATCCACAGCACGTCGGAGTAGTGGGGCTGGGCGGCGTAGACGGTGAGGGTGGAGGGAGAGACGAGCCCGACCGGCAGGCCGAGCCGCACCTCGATGAGGTACTTCAGGTAGAGCGCGGCGTGGTCGGAAGTGCCCCGCGCGGCGAGCAGGACGAAGCGGGGATTGCGTGCGGCGATCCCGCGTGCGACTTCCGCAATCGGCGCGCGACCGTCGTGGAGGAGTCGCGCGAGCGCTGCGGGTTGCTCGGCGATCTCCGCGGCCATGGTGATGCCGCGTGCGGCCTCAGGCATCCGGGTCCGCGACGGTGCCGAGGTCACCGGGCGGGGGGATCGCGTGTTCCACGCGTAGGGCAGCTCCCATGGCGCCGCCCAGGTCGCCGAGCGCGGCGCTGAGCACCTGCGGTGCCTTCTCCGGGAGGATGAGGTGCGCCAGCATGGCCTCCCGAATGCGCTCGGCGAACGGTGGCCCGAGTCGCGTGCCGAGCCCGCCTCCGATGACGACCGCCTCGATATCCAGCAGGTTGACCGCACTGGCTGCCGCGAGACCGAGCGCCCACACGGCGCGGTCGACGAGGTGCACCGCGAGGTGGTCGTCCTTCTCGAGCGCCTTGGCCCAGACGCCGCTGGACATCCGGGTCCGGCCCTTCTTCTCCATGATCTTGAGGAGGTCGCTGTGCTTGCCGTGCTCGATGCGTCGACGTGCCTCGGTCTCCATCGCCGCGCGGCCGGCGTACGCCTCCAGGCAGCCCCGGCGGCCGCAGGGGCAGGGTGCGCCGTCGGGCTCCACGACCATGTGACCGACCTCG
>CAZLNF010000218.1:0-3068 GCA_964560885.1 uncultured Actinomyces sp.
GATCGAGGTCAAGAACACCGCCGAGGCGCTGGTCTACCAGACCGAGAAGTTCCTCGCCGACAACGCCGACAAGATCCCCGCGGATGCCAAGGCCAATGTCGACGAGCCGCTTGCCGAGCTGAAGAAGGCCATCGAGGCCAACGACATCCCCGGCATGAAGGCCGCGACGGACAAGGTCGCGCAGGCGAGCCAGACGCTCGGCGCCGCGATGTACACCATGGCCCAGCAGGCCGGTGGCGGCGACGCGACAGCTGATGGCGCAGCTGACATGTCCGAGGACGACGTGGTCGACGCCGAGATCGTCGACGACGACGCCAACGAGGCGAAGTGAGTTCCGAGGAGCACCCCGAGGAGGGCGTCCGCGTCAACGACCGCAGGCGCATCGATCCGGAGACCTACGAGGTGCGGGAGCAGGCAACTGCTCCCGCTTCCTCGGGGGCCCAGGCAGAAGAGGCGTTGATCGAGGCTGATCTCACGGCCGCGGACGCCAAGGTCTCTGAGCTCACCGATGACCTCCGCCGGGTGCATGCCGAATACGCCAACTACCGCAAGCGCGTCGAGCGCGACCGCGAGGTCGCTCGCGACGTGACAGTCGGGGGCGTACTCACCGAGTTGCTGCCCATCCTCGATGACGTCGAGCGTGCACGTGAGCACGGCGAGCTCGAAGGAGCCTTCAAGACCGTGGGCGAGGCACTCGAGGCGACGTGCGCGAAGCTCGGCTTGGAGATGTACGGCGCCGCTGACGAGCCCTTTGACCCTGCAATCCATGAGGCACTCACGAGCGAGACCCGCGAAGGTCTCGACGGGCCAATCGTCACATCGGTCTACCAGCGCGGCTACCGCCACGCCGGGCGCGTGCTGCGGCCCGCGCGCGTGGCTGTCGCGGACGCATGAGCTAACACAGACGAGGCAGGATGAACAAGGACTGGCTGGAGAAGGACTTCTACAAGGTCCTCGGCGTCGACAAGGGCGCCCCCGCCGACGAGATCAAGAAGAAGTACCGCAAGCTCGCGCGTGAGTTGCACCCGGACAAGAACCCGGACAACCCGAAGGCCGAGGAGCGCTTCAAGGAGGTCTCGGAGGCGTACGACGTCCTGTCCGACGACAAGAAGCGTGCCGAATACGACGAGGCACGCACGCTCTTCGCGAGCGGGGGCGGTGGCTTCGGCAGATCCGGTGGCTTCGGCGGAGGCGGCTACGGCGGACCCGGTGGTTTCGGCGGCGGATCGACGTACGACTTCGGTGACGTCTTCGGCGCAGACGAGGGCGGCCTCGGCGACATCCTCGGCAACATCTTCAGCCGCGGTCGCGGCGGCGGGGGCGGGCGACGTGCCCAGGCTCCGCGTCGTGGCCAGGATGTCGAGAGCGAGATCACGCTCGGCTTCAACGACGCGCTCGAGGGCGTGACCGTGCCGCTGCGCCTCGCCAGCGACGCCGCCTGCGATAGCTGCAAGGGCACGGGCGCTCGTGCTGGCACCGTGCCACGTGTGTGCCCCACCTGCCAGGGCAGCGGGCAGACCACGCGCAATGCGGGTGGCTTCGCCTTCGCCGAGCCGTGCACGGCCTGTGCCGGGCGTGGCCTCATCGTTGACGATCCGTGCACGAGCTGCCGCGGCTCTGGCCGTGGTGTCAGCACACGCACGGTGCAGTCGCGCATCCCCGCGGGCGTCAAGGACGGCGCGCGCATCCGGCTCAAGGGCAAGGGCGCACCCGGAGAGCGCGGCGGCCCCAATGGCGACCTCTACGTCGTCGTCCACGTCACGCCGCACCCGGTCTTCGGGCGCAAGGGCGACAACCTCACCGTGACCGTGCCCGTCACCTTCGCTGAGGCGGCGCTGGGCAGTCAGGTGGCTGTGCCCGTCCCCGGCGGTGGCACGGTGACCTTGAAGATTCCTGCGGGCACGGCCAATGGCCGCACCTTCCGGGTGCGCGGCAAGGGCGTCACGCGCAAGGACGGCACCAAGGGCGACCTGCTCGCCAGCATCGACGTGCAGGTGCCGTCCGGTCTCAACGACGAGGCGCGGGAGGCGCTCGAGCGCTTCGCCGAGACGACCAAGGATGCCGATCCGCGTCAGGCACTGCTCGAGGCGGCTCAGGGGTCATGATGGACAACACTCGCCCCGTCTACGCCATCTCCGTCGCCGCGGAGTTGGCCGGCATGCACCCGCAGACACTGCGTCAGTACGACCGCCTCGGGCTGGTGTGCCCGCAGCGCGTCAACGGCCGCAATCGGCTCTACTCCGCGCGCGATGTCGAGCGCTTGCGTGAGGTCGCTGATCTTTCGGCCGCGGGCATCAGCCTCGAAGGCATCCGGCGCCTGCTCGACCTGCAGGCCGAGGTCGATCGCCTGCGCGACCAGGTCGAGACCTACGCCGCCGAGAAGCGCTCGACCGCACTCGTGCTCTATCGTCCCCCGCGCCGGCGCGGCGCCTGAGTCCCGCAGAAGAACCACAGAAAGAGAACGATGGACATCAAGTTCACCACCAAGGCCCAGGACGCCCTCGGCGCCGCGGTGCGTATCGCAGCCGCCAAGGGCAACGCCCAGGTGGAGCCGCTGCACATCCTCGACTCGCTGCTCCAGCAGGGCGAGGGCATCGCCAAGGCGTTGCTTGACGCCGTCGGCGTCGATGTGAAGGCCCTCACCGCCGAGGTGCGGGCAGCTGTCGACGCACTGCCCAGTGCCAGCGGCTCCTCCGTGGCCGCACCCCAGCTCAGCCAGCAGTCCTACGCCGTCGTCAACACCGCGCAGGAGTTGGCCCAGGAGCGCGGTGACGAATACGTCAGCACGGAGCACCTGCTCGTCGCCCTGGCCAAGGAGCCGGGCGTGCGCGAGCGACTCAATCAGGCGGGCGCCACACCGGATGCGCTCATGGCCGCACTGCAGGAAATGCGAGGAGGAGCACGCGTGACCAGTCCCGACCCCGAGGGCACCTTCCAGGCGCTCGAGAAGTACGGCGTCGACCTCACCGCGCGTGCGCGCGAGGGCAAGATCGATCCCGTCATCGGCCGCGACGAGGAGATCCGCCGCACCATCCAGGTGCTGTCGCGACGTACCAAGAACAACCCCG
>CAZLNF010000219.1:0-3062 GCA_964560885.1 uncultured Actinomyces sp.
GGTCCGGATGCGCCGAGCCACATGCCGACCCCGAAGGCTCCCACCACGATGACGATGACCCAGACCGCCGATGCGACTCGCGGGATGGTGCCCGCGACGAGGGCGCCGAGTCCTTCGGGTCGCGCCGGGGGGATGCCGCGCGTGCACGCGAGCACCGCTGCGACGCGCCCTGTGACCACAGCGAGGATCAGGGCTGGCGCACCCCAGCCGGCTTCGATCACCACCGCGAGCGCGCTGGCTTGCACGAGCAGGACGAAGAGCAGTGTCACGACGCCGAAGGGACCCACATCACCGCGTCGCGCGATCTCCAGTGCCGCTTCTGCACGCTTCCCACTGCCGAGCGCATCAGCGGTGTCGGCCAGCCCGTCGAGATGGAGGGCGCGCGTGAGGTAGGCAAGCGCCGAAAGCGCGAGGACGGCGGCGAGCAGTGCGCCGAGCGTGGTCGGCACGAGTGCGTGCACGGCGATGAGCACGAGGGCACCGAGAGCGCCGAGGATCAGACCGACGACGGGGGCGAGCAGCATCGCGGATCGCGCGAGGCGCCGGTCCACGTCGCCGATGTCGCCCACGGGGATGACGGTGAGCAGGCCGATCGACAATCGCAGTGCCCTCACTCCGCGGAGCCCGTCAGGGGAGGGTCCTCCGGCCCGCCGGGCCGAAGCTCGGCGGTGCTCACGCCCGCCTCCGCGAAGGTGAGCATCTCGCCGAGGGCGGCGGCAGCGGATGCGACGAGCGGCACCGCCAGCAGCGCACCCGTCCCCTCGCCCAGCCGCATCTGCAGGTCGAGGAGAGGAGCAAGGTCGAGTCGTCCGAGAGCCGCGGAGTGCGCGGGCTCGGTGGACCGGTGGCCGGCCTGCCACCAGTCGCGCGACTTGTACGCCGCTCGATGTGCGATGAGCGCTGCTGCCGCGATGACCGTGCCGTCGAGGATGACCGGCGTACGCCGCGCCGCGGCACCGAGCAGCAGTCCCACCATGGTGGCGATGTCGGGGCCACCGATCGCGGCCATGAGCTCGAGGGGTGATCCCTTGTGAGGCTTTCCCCTGCGCATGGCATCGCGCACGGCGGCTGCCTTGCGCATCCAGGTGTCGTCGTCGATCCCCGTGCCTCGTCCGACCACGGAGAGGAGATCCGCGGGGGCGAGCAGGCCAATGATGGCCGCGGCCGAAGTCGTGTTGCCGATGCCCATGTCGCCCACGATGAGCAGATCTGCGCCCGCATCGATCTCGGCGTCGGCGATGGCGACACCGAGCTGGAAGGCGCGTCCCGCCTCCTCGACGGTCATGGCGTCCTCGCGGTCGATCGAGCCGCTGGCACGGCGTATCCGGCCCTCCGCCACACGCGGGTCGAGGTCGTCTGCGTAGTCGGCGGGCGCATCCACGGCGACATCGACCACGCGCACGTGCGCGCCCACCTGGCGCGCGAGCGCATTGGCCGCAGCGCGCTCGGCGAGGAAGGTGCGCACCATTTGCGCGGTGACCTCGGGGGGGTACGCCGAGGTGCGCGCCGTGCGAGCCACTCCGTGGTCGCCGGCGACGATGACGAGTGTGGGGCGCTGGGGTGGCTTCGGCGGGCACTCACCTCGCGCAGAAGCCCACCAGGTGCCGAGGTCTTCCAGTCGACCGAGCGCGCCCTCGGGCTTGGTGAGTGAGCGCCAGCGCGCGGTCGCCTCCTGTGCGACGGCACGATCGGGCCAGTCAATAGCTGCGACGACACGAGTGAGGACGTCGTCGGGGACGGATTCGTCAGACACGATCACGTCCGATCTCGAGCCCGCGTCCGGCAACCATGAGGGTGACCGTGTCGCATGCGACCGCGATGTCCTGGTGGGCGCGTCCGAGGAGATCCGCGAAGAGCCTGCCTGCGCGCGTGGCGGGCACGACACCCATGCCGACCTCGTTGCTCACGAGGATGACCGTGGCCGGGCAGGCGGTGAGCGCGTCGACCAGCTCCTTGGTCGCGCCCTGTGCGGCACTCGACATCACGGGCTCGTCATCCCACGCCGGGCATGCGGAGTCGAGGACGCCGGTGAGCCAGAGCGTGAGGCAGTCCACGAGCACCGCCGACCCGGCACGCGCCCCGCGCAGCGTGGGCATGAGTCGATCGGGGCCTTCGACCGTGTGCCAATGGGCCGGCCTGCGCACCCGGTGGGCCTCGACTCGCGCTGCCCAGTCCTCGTCACCGGGGCGCTCCGCGGCGGTAGCGACGTAGGTCACGTCGGCGAAGGTGAGTGCGCGTCGCTCTGCCTCGCGGGATTTGCCCGATCGCGCACCGCCGAGGATGAGGGCGCGGTGCGGAGACCCGATCACCGTGCCGTCGTCGACGAGCCGCACGCCCAGGTCGGCGAGGCGTGCGCGCAGGATCGCCTCCGGTGGGTTGTGATGCCCCAGATGCACGGCGACGACCTGGGTCGCGTCGACGCAGGCGCCCGCATCCCGGAGTCGCTGCAGCATGACCGGAAGTGTCGAGAGGTCGAGGTGCCCGGTGCCGTGATCCGCATGATCGCCGAAGGTCTCCTCGATGAGGATCACGTCGTACGCCGCTCCGCGGAATGCCTCGACGTCGTCGATGAGGCCGGTGTCCGTCGCGTAGAGAAGGCGACCGTCGTCGGGTGCCGTGACGTCGTAGAGGACCGCCTCGGCAGCGATCTCATCGGGGGTGCAGCCCTGGTGGCGTGCGGCCACGACAGTGACGCGGTAGTCCCCGCCCGGGGTCGGCAGGTCCAGGCGGTCACCGGGCGCGACCTCGTGGAGTGCGACGGGAGTCTTCGGTCCGATCCAGTCCCGGCATGCGCGCAGGACCGCAGGTGGGCCCCAGAGGTGGACGGTGTGGGGGGTCGGGTTCCAGTCGAGCCACAGCAGCAATGCCGGATCGAGATGGTCGGGGTGCGCGTGTGTGATGAGCACATGTCGGACCTCGCGCAGCGAGCGTCCGGCGCGAGCGACAGCAGACGGCACGGTGGGCCCGGCATCCAGCAGGATGACGCCGTCGACGAGTGCGGCGGTAGGCGTGCGGACCCGATGCGCCTGGCGCATGTCCGCGCACGACAGGCACTCGCAGAA
>CAZLNF010000220.1:0-3058 GCA_964560885.1 uncultured Actinomyces sp.
CGGGCCAGCTCACCATCGGCACCGACAGCCCGGCCTACCCGCCGTACTTCGTCGACGACGATCCGACCAACGGCGAGGGCTTCGAGTCCGCGGTCGCCTACGCCGTCGCCGAGGGCCTGGGCTTCACGCCCGAGGAGGTCGCGTGGACGATCGTGCCGTTCAACAAGTCCTACGCCCCGGGAGCCAAGGACTTCGACTTCGACATCAATCAGATCTCGATCACGCCTGAGCGTGCGGAGGTCGTGACGTTCTCGGATGGCTACTACACCGTCAATCAGGCGGTCATCGCGCTCGCCGATTCTCCGATCGCCAATGCCACGTCGCTGGGCCAGCTCAAGGACGCTCGCCTCGGCGCTCAGGTGGGCACGACGAGCCTGAAGTACATCGAGGACTTCATCCAGCCCAGCACCGAGATCTTCGTCTACAACGACACCAACGACGCGAAGTCGGCCCTGAAGAACGGCCAGATCGATGGGATCGTCGTCGACCTGCCCACGGCGTACTACATCACCGCGGTGGAGATCCCCAAGGGCAAGATCGTCGGCCAGTTCCCCGCCCAGGACGGTGGCGAGCAGTTCGGCATGCTCTTCCAGAAGGACAATCCGCTCGTCGGCTGCGTCAACAAGGTCCTCACCGAGCTCAAGGACTCCGGTGAGCTTCAGGCCATCCAGGATCAGTGGCTGGCCGGGACCACGGCTCCGTACTTCACGGAGTGACCGAGCCCGGCAGCGCATCTGTCGCTGCAACGCGCGCGGGGTCGATGCCCTATGTCGACCCCGCGCGCGTGCGCTACCGCAAGCGCAAGTCTTGGCGCGATGCCGCCATCGGCATCGTCAGTCTTATCGTCACGGCGACCATCGTCACCCTGGTCGTCGTACGCACGCCGGGGTGGTCGGCGGTCCAGGAGACGTTCTTCAGTCCCGAGGCATTCTCCGAGTCGTTCCCGGGGCTCCTCGAGGCCTTCTGGCTCAACGTGCGGATCTTCCTCATCGCCGAGCCGCTCATCCTCATCCTGGGTCTCACCGTCGCGCTCGTCCGCCGACTGCGCAGCCCGATCTTCCTGCCGCTGCGCATCGTGGCCACCGTCTACGTCGATGTCTTCCGCGGCATCCCCACGCTGCTCGTCATCCTCCTTCTCGGCTTCGGCGTACCAGCCTTGCAGCTCCAGGGGGCTCCCGATGAGGTCCTCGTGTGGGGGGTCGTCGCCCTCGTGCTCTCCTACGGTGCCTATGTCGCGGAGGTCTTCCGCGCGGGAATCGACTCGGTCCACCCCAGCCAGCGCATGGCCGCTCGCTCACTCGGCCTCTCGTCGTGGCAGACCAATAGGTACGTCGTGCTGCCGCAGGCTGTACGCAACGTCACTCCGCCCCTGCTCAACGACTTCATCTCACTGCAGAAGGACACTGCCCTCGTCTCGGTCCTCGGGCCTATCGAGGTCTTGCGCCGGGCGCAGATCGACGCATCCTTCACGTTCAACTACACGCCCTACGTCGCGGCAGCGTGCCTCTTCGTCGCGCTCACGATCCCGATGACCCGCTTCACGGATTGGCTGCAGGCTCGGCAGCGCCGGCAGCGCGGATCAGGTTTTGCGTCATGACGCGCGTATCGCTGTCCGTTGAGTCTGTCTGGAAGTCATTCGGCTCCGAGTCGGTGCTGCGCGGCATCACCCTCGGCGTGCAAGAGCACCAGGTGGTGGTGCTCATCGGCGCGAGTGGATCAGGCAAGTCGACCCTGCTCAAGTGCATCAATGGCCTGGAGCCTGTCGACGCCGGGAGGATCCTGCTCGATGACGACCTCGATGTCACGGCCTTCCGCACCGACCTCGACGCTGTCCGGCGCCGAGTGGGCATCGTCTTCCAGGCGTACAACCTCTTCCCGCACATGACGGTGCTGGACAACGTCACGCTCGGGCAGCGCAAGGTGCTCCGGCGCTCGCGTGAAGAGTCGGAGGAGCGGGCACGCCGCCTGCTGGCGCGCTTTGGCCTGGAGGAGAAGGCGGGGGAGTATCCGGACCGCTTGTCCGGCGGCCAGCAGCAGCGCGTGGCGATCGTGCGGGCGGTGGCGATGTCTCCTGAGATCCTCCTGTTCGACGAGATCACGTCGGCGCTCGATCCGCTGCTTGTCGGCGAGGTGCTCGATGCCGTCCGAGAGCTCAAGGAGGAGGGCCTCACCATCGTGATGGCCACGCACGAGATGGGCTTCGCGCGCGAGGCCGCCGATCGCGTCTGCTTCCTGGATGGGGGCGTGGTCCTGGAAGAGGGGACGCCCGAACAGGTGCTCGAGGCACCGATTGAGCAACGTACTCGCGAGTACCTGGCGCGCTTCCTGGGATAAGGCCCCTCGCGCCCCTACCCTGGGGGCGTCCTGGGGCCAGGCGGCCCTCAACTGAACACTCGGAGGTATTCCATGGCATCGGTCGACCCCATGACCGGCCTGACCTACGACGACGAGCGTGCGGTGGCTTCGGCCCTCGGCCGCAACTGGTGGGCCCTGCTCCTTCTGGGCATCGTTAGCCTCATCGTCGGCGTCATCCTCATCCTGCGGCCCGGCGGCTCCACCTGGTTCATCGCCGTCGTCCTGGCGATCTACCTGGTGATCTCCGGCATCGTGTCGCTCGTGCGGGCTTTCGCGCACGGCCTGCCCGGTGGTTACCGCGCGCTGCTCATCATCTCCGGCATCATCGGCATCCTCTTGGGCCTGCTGATGTTCCGCTTCGGCCCGGAGGAGAAGGTCGAGATCTTCGGCATCTTCGTCGGCGTGTGGTTCCTCTTCTCCGGCATCCTCCAGCTCGTCAACTCCTCGTCCGTCTCTGAGGGCAAGGGCTGGGCGATCTTCTCGGGCATCGTCTACATGCTCGCCGGTGTCGTCCTGCTCATCAACCCGTGGGCGGTGGAGATCTTCGTCTGGATCGCGGGCATCTGGCTCGTCGTGCTCGGCATCTTCGAGATCATCTCGTCGTTCCAGCTCAAGTCACTCGCCAAGAAAGCCGCGGCCTAGCGCCTCATGCCCAAGGAGACCTCGCAAACCCTCGATCGGGGGCTTCGGGTCCTCTCGGTGC
>CAZLNF010000221.1:0-3045 GCA_964560885.1 uncultured Actinomyces sp.
TGCTCGCCGAGCTCATGGCCTGCACGGCATCGCTGGACAAGGTCAAGGAGTTCTCCTCCTATGCCATGGAGGGCTTCAACTCGGCCGACACGATCGTCGTCATCGGTGCGGGCCCGCTAGGCCTGCTGCACATTGCCAAGGCCGACATGATGGGCGCCGGTCAGATCATCGCCACCGACCTGTCGGAGCATCGACTCGCCTTCGCCAAGCGCTGCGGCGCAGAGATCACGCTTAATGTGACGACGACCTCTCCCGAGGAGCGGATCGCCGAGGTCAAGAAGTTGACCCACGGTCGCGGTGCCGACGTCGTGCTCTATATGGCCAACACGCCCGCGTCGTTCGTCGAGGGCATCGAAATGCTCAAGCGCGGCGGCATGATGCTCGAGATGGGCAACTTCGCTGACACCGGCGAGATCACCATGAACGTCCACCGCCACGTCTGCAGCAAGAACATCCGCCTGATCGGGCTCACCAACCATCCATCGACCGGCTACGGCCCGGCCCTGCGACTGCTCGAGCGCTACGCCGACCGTTACCCCTTCGAGGAGTTCGTGAGCCATGAGTTCGGGCTCGCCGATGCCGATCTTGCCCTGCACACCTCGATGAGCCCCGAGAGCCTCAAGGTCGTCATCAACCCGTCCCTTCCATAGCCACCTGAATCGAGGCGTGATGAAGTCCCCCCTCAAGCGTGTCGTCCCATCCCTGGCCGCAGCCTGCCTGCTCGCTGCCCTCGTCGCCGCTGTCCCCCTGGTCGCTACATCGCCCGCCCAGGCGTCGTCGTCAGCGGCCTTCCTCAAGGGCACCTGGGTGGGTCCGATGTCGGGCTTCACCAGCCCTGAGTTCTGCGGAGGTCACGGCTTGTGTCTCGGTAGCAAGAAGATCACGATCACCAAGGTCAAGGGCCACGCGGCCAAGGGAACCTGGCAGTACAAGTCTGGCGGCGGATGGTCTGATCCTCAGCCGCTGACCTTCGTCGTGCGCGCCGTTGGCAACGGCACGTGGCAGGTCCACGGGTCGCATCCGGGCGGCGTGTACGACGGGGTCTACACCCCGTGGACCGGAGAACTCGAGATGGCCTTCATGAGCCCCGACGACGTAGGCGGCACGCTCTTCTTCACGCTCACGAAGAAGAAGTAGTCGGCCCGTCGAGGTAGCGCACGCCGGTGAGCTCCTCGCTCACGGTCCATAGCCGGTTGGCGACCGCGTCGTCACGGGCTGACGCGTTCATGCCCACGAGCTTGGGGTGGCCGCGCTGCTCGCCGAAACCGTCGGGTCCCACGTAGTCGCCGCTGCGGATCGCGGGGAAGGTGGCGGCGTAAAGGGTGGGGAGCGCCCCCATCGCTGCGCTCTGGGCCATCACCTTGTTGACGCCGTCCATGATCTTGACCTGCCAGCCGCGCCCCTTCATCTCGGGTGCCACCGCCTGCAGATGAGTGCTTGCGAAGCCGGGATGCGCCGCGACGGACGCGATGGTCGACCCGGCGCGCTCGAGGCGCTCTGCCAGGCCGCGCATGAAGAGCAGATTGGCGAGCTTGCTCTGGCCGTAGGCCCGCCATGCGCCGTACTTGCGCTCACCCATGAGGTCTTCGAAGTCGATGCGACCCATGCGATGAGCCTGCGACGACACCGTGACGATGCGTCCCTCGGGTCGAATCGCCTCGAGCAGCCGCCCGGTGAGCGCGAAGTGCCCCAGATGGTTGGTGCCGAGCTGCATCTCGAAGCCGTCGGCGGTGTCGCGGCGCGGGATGGCCATGATCCCGGCGTTGTTGATGAGCAGGTCCAGACCGTCGGGGTGGGACTCCCGCCACAGCCAGGCAAACTCATCGATCGAGGCCAGGTCGGCGAGATCGAGTCGGCGTACCTCGATGGACGCCTGCGGGGAGCGCGCTCGGATCTGCTCGGCGGCCGCCTCGCCCTTGGTCATGTCGCGCACGGCGAGGGTGACCTCGGCACCGTGGCCGGCGAGCGCCAATGCGGTCTCGAAGCCCAGGCCGGAGTTGGCGCCGGTGACGATGGCCCGGCGGCCGGTCTGGTCGGGGATATCCGATGCGGTCCACTTGTCGCTCATGGACCCATCGAAGCGGTCGGGGGCGAGGGTCGCCAGCCGGGCCTCGATTGGGGGGAGGGCTGGGGCGCCGTGTACGCTTCCGGGGCTGCGGGCTCACGCTCGCGCGCCCCTTTAGCTCAGTCGGCAGAGCGTCTCCATGGTAAGGAGAAGGTCTACGGTTCGATTCCGTAAAGGGGCTCGGCCGGGTCCGTCCCAGGACCCGATCCACCAGGGGCGGAGTAGCTCAGCCTGGTAGAGCAAGCGGCTCATAATCGCTGTGTCGCCGGTTCAAGTCCGGCCTCCGCTACGACGCGGCGCAAGCCGCACACGCGACGTAAGTCGCACCCGCGACGCAAGTCGCACCGAGGGCGCTCCGGCGTCCGAACAACAGGAGGGCCCCGTGGCTAGCAAGTCATCCGACGTTCGGCCGAAGATCACCATGGCCTGCGAGGACTGCAAGAACCGCAACTACATCACGAAGAAGAACCGGCGCAACGACCCGGATCGTCTCGAGGTGTCGAAGTTCTGCCCGGCGTGCAACAAGCACACCATGCACAAGGAGACACGCTGACCCTCAATGTGGCACTCGTGGGTCGGAGTTATCCGCCCACGACGCCATATGTCGTTGGTCGCGAGAAGGTGCGCGAGTTCGCCACGGCGATCGGCGATGCCAACCCGACCTATCACGACGTCGCTGCGGCCAGGGCCCTCGGCTACGCCGATGTCGTCGCGCCGCCGACCTTCGCCTTTGCGATTGCCTACGCCGGTTCGAGCCAGGCAGCGATGGATCCCGAGCTCGGCCTTGACTACTCCCGCGTGGTCCACGGTGAGCAGCGATTCGCCTACTCCCGGCCCATCGTGGCGGGCGACGCCCTCGTCGCCACCGCCACCATCGAGGCCATTCGCGCCGTGGCGGGCAATGACATCCTCACCACGCGCGTCGACCTGACGACGGAGGCGGGCGAGCACGTGGTCACCACGACGACCGTCATCGTCGC
>CAZLNF010000222.1:0-3039 GCA_964560885.1 uncultured Actinomyces sp.
AAGCCATGGGCATGTCTTTGCCTGGATCCGCTGCACCGCCCGCCGTCGATCGTCGGCGTGACGGCTACGCCCGCAAGTCCGGCGAGGCGGTCGTCGAACTCATCCGGCAGGGCATCACCGCACGCGACATCATCACGCGACAGTCGCTGGAAAACGCGATCGCGGTGCTCATGGCCTTTGGCGGGTCCACTAATGCTGTGCTCCACCTCCTCGCGATCGCGCACGAGGCAAATGTCGAGCTGGAGATGGAGGACTTCCATCGCATCGGCTCGAAGGTGCCGCTCCTTGGCAATCTCAAGCCCTTCGGTCGCTACGTCATGAGCGACGTCGATCGCGTGGGCGGAGTCCCCGTCGTCATGCGCGCCCTCCTCGACGCGGGCCTCATCCACGGTGACTGCCTCACGGTGACGGGCAAGACGGTCGCGGAGAATCTTGCCGACATCGCCCCGCCCGACCCCGACGGCGAGATCCTGCGCGCGACCCGTGATCCGCTCGCGCCGACCGGCGGCATCACCATCCTGCGCGGTTCGCTGGCACCCGAGGGTGCCGTGGTCAAGAACGCCGGCGTCCCCGTGACGTCGTTCGAGGGCACGGCACGCGTGTTCGAGCGCGAGCAGGGCGCGATGGCCGCACTCGAGGACGGCACGATCCAGGCCGGTGACGTGATCGTCATCCGCTACGAGGGCCCCAAGGGTGGCCCGGGCATGCGCGAGATGCTCATGATCACCGGCGCCATCAAGGGCGCGGGTCTCGGCAAGGACGTGCTCCTCATCACCGATGGACGCTTCTCGGGCGGCACCACCGGCCTGTGCGTGGGCCACGTCTCACCCGAGGCGGTGGATGGCGGGCCGATCGGTCTCGTGCGGACAGGGGATCGGATCCGCATCGATATCCCGTCGCGCACACTTGACGTGCTCGTGGACGATGACGAGTTGGAGAAGCGACGGAAGGACTTCACCTCGTTGCCGCCGCGCTACACCCGGGGGGTCCTGGCGAAGTACGCCAAGCTGGTCGGTTCCGCGAGTCGCGGCGCCGTCTGCGACTAGTCCGAGAGGTCTCCCGTGAAGCTCATCCGCGTCGGCGCGGCAGGCGCCGAGGTCCCGGCCGTGCTCGGTCCGGCGGGGGAGAGGTACGACGTGTCGTCGATCACCGGCGACTTCGACTCGGCGTTCCTCGGCCGTGGTGGCATCGCTGACCTGCAGCGTCGCTGGGAAGCGGGTGAGATCCAGGCCCTCCCCACGCTCCCTGCAGACGCGCGACTGGGTGCGCCGATCGCACGCCCGGGACACCTCGTGTGCGCGGGCCTCAACTACGCCGACCACGCCGCTGAGTCGGGCATGGCGATCCCGGAGGAGCCTCTGCTCTTCACCAAGGCTCCCAACACCGTCATCGGCCCGACCGATGATGTCTACGTCCCGCGCGGGGCCAGCAAGGTTGACTACGAGGTCGAGCTCGGCATCGTCATCGGGGCGACCTGTCGCTATCTCGACTCGCCTGCAGACGCGTGGTCGCGCATCGCGGGCTTCGTGGTGAGCAACGACGTCTCCGAGCGCACCTTCCAGCTCGATCGTGGTGGCCAGTGGATGAAGGGCAAGTCGGCAGAGACCTTCAACCCTCTCGGGCCCTGGCTGGTGACCCCCGACGAGCTCGACATGGCTCGCGGACTCGACCTGTGGCTCGACGTCGACGGTCAGCGCCGCCAGTCGGGCAGCACGTCGTCGCAGATCTTCCCCGTCGATGTACTCGTGCACTACATCAGCCAGTTCCTCGTGCTCGATCCCGGTGATCTCATCAATACGGGTACGCCGCCGGGAGTGGCGATGGGCATGGCCGAGCCCGCGTGGGTGCAGGCGGGCCAGGTTGTCACGGCCGGCATCACGGGCCTGGGCGAGCAGCGCTCACGATTCGTGACCGCGCCGTAGCCGCTCTGACCACCCGTGCGCGCCTAGGGTCAGGGACATGAGCGACCAGACGCCCGATCCCTCGACCCCCAGCGCTGCGCCTCCCGGGTGGTATCCGGATCCGCAGAATCCGGGCCAGCAGCGCTACTGGGATGGGTCCGCGTGGACGCCTGCGGCACCCGGCACGGCGACGATGGCAGGACCCCCGACGTCGACCAATGCGGTCATCGGACTCGTGCTCGCGATCGTGTCGTGGATCATCTGCCCCATCATCGCCGCGATCGTGGCTCTCGTCCTGGCGCGCTCGTCCAGCAAGGAGATCGCTGCCTCGGGCGGCAGCATCGGCGGTGCCGGACTCAACACTGCGACGCGCATCATCGCGTGGATCAACATCGGCGTCTCGATCGTGGCCGGCCTAGTCTTCGCCGCACTGGTCATCTTCGGAGTGATCTTCACCGCCAATGTCGCCTCGACGCTGGATCCGGCCATCAACGCCAAGACCGGTCTCTCTGACGGTGCCTATGTCATGAACCCCGAGCGGTGGGTGAGCATCAACTCCGAGTGCACCTACGGAGGCCCGGCCTACTCGCCTGAGCAGACGGAGGCGGGTGACGTCACCATCTACGGCAAGGGGCCGATCGAGTGCCCTGATCTACGGGAGATCGTCGCGGTCTACTTCGAGGTCGAGGGCGGCGTGGCCCGCATCGTCGACGTGAACTAGGAATTCACTTGTCCCGGAAGGAATCCCAGTCCGCGCCGGCCGTGAGGCCACCGTCGAGCACGATGGTCTGCCCCGTCACCCACGAGGACGCGTCGCTCGCGAGGTAGACGACTGAGCCGATGAGATCCTCGGGCACGCCCAGGCGCCCCACGGGCGTGACGTGGTCGAACCAGCGCTGGCGGTGATCCTCGCCCCACAGGGGCTTGGTGAACTCCGTCTTGATGACGAAGGGCTCGATGGCGTTGACGCGGATGCCGTCTGCCGCCCACTCACGTGCACAGCTGCGGGTGAGCGAGGTGACTCCCGCCTTGGTCGCTGCGTAGACCGAGATCGTGGTGAAGCTAAAACGAGCACTCAGCGAACTGAGGTTGACGATGCAGCCCTTGCCCTGTGGGCGCATGATCGCGTGGGCCGCCT
>CAZLNF010000223.1:0-2996 GCA_964560885.1 uncultured Actinomyces sp.
TGTAGGAGATGAAGAACGGCGCCACGAGAAGCGCGAGCACGAGCCCTCGGTACTTCCCGGCGTAGCGCGCTGTGAAGTAGGCGACGGGGAAAGCGATGAGCAGGCAGGCGACGACTGCGATGGCGACGTAGAGGAATGTCCTTAGGACTGCAGGCAGATAGAAGTTGTTGGGGCCGAAAAGCCGGTCCCACACCACCTGGACCTGAGTGAACTGCCACTCGAGCGGATTCCAGATGGGGATGGGGGTGCGGAAGATCGGATCGACCGCGCCGAATGCGACACAGAACACGACGTAGAGCGGAATGAGGAAGAACAGCGCAATCCAGACCATCGCGGGGAGGCCAAGGATCGGCCAGAGGAAGCGCGTGGAGCGATCGCCCACGTCACGCCCCGGCTTTGAACTGCTGCCAGATCGCCTGGTACTCGGCTTCAACCTCGGGTGGGAGTTCGAGGACGGGGTAGCCCACCTGGAACCACTCCGGCTTGACCACCGCGGCCGAGAGGTTCTCCGGGAGATAGCCGTCGGCCACCATCGACTCGGGAGTGAGGGATCGCAGCGGCGGCTGGTAGCCGACCCAGGAGAAATTCTTCAACGACACTTCGGTGCCGAGCATGTAGTTGAGGAAGTGATGGGCGAGGACCGGGTTCTCGCCGCCCTTGAGGACGCAAATGAAATCGTTGTTGACCAAACCGCGCCCATCCGGCGGGCTCCAGTACCGCAGGACAGAGGGATCTACGCCATCGGGCATGTAGTACTGCCCGGTGATCATGTCCCCCGACCAGCACTGAGATAGGGAAAGGACTCCCTCGGGAATGTCGGTGTAGCCGCTGATGGTGACGCGGGGCTGACTAAGCGAGAGCATCTCCAACATGGCGTCACGAGTGGCGCCCAGCACCGCCGGGTCTGCGGTGTTCACGTCGGTGCCGCCATCGCGGAGGATCGTCATCCCGATCACCTCGCGGTCATCGTCGAGCACTGCGATCTCGCCGGCATACTTGGTGTCCCAGAAGACGTCGTAGGGGTTGGGGCGTGCACTGATGTCCTCGGGGATGAGGTCGCTGCGCCAGCCGATTCCGGTCGTGTAGATGACGTAGGGGACGGTGTACTGCCACTCCTGGTCGTACCAGGGATTCTGGAATTCCTCCCACACGTCAGCGATGTTGTCGATGTAGTCGTGGTTGAGGGGGCGAATCAGGTCGCCGTAAACCAGACGACCGATGTAGTTGTAGGACATGAAGGTGACGTCGTAGGGACTGCTGCCGCCGCGGATCTTCGTGAGGGCCTCGGGGTAGTCGTTGAACGTCGAGACCTCCACCGTGACGTTGTAGTCCGCGTACTCCTTCTGGAAGTCCTTGATGACTGCCTTGTCGAGATAGTCGGGGTAGTTGTAGATGCGCAGTGTCGCGTTGGCCTCGGGCTCCAGGCCCGACGCGATCGGCTCATTGCCGGGATTGATCGGCCACTTGATCGGGTTCTGGGGCGAGGCGATGGGAATCCCACTCGGGCTCGGTGCTGCGGAGCCCGAGGCTGAGCCGCCAGCCGAGGTCGCGCCCGTCGGACCGCTCAGGGGTTGGTCGCGAGCACACGCCGCGAGGGCCCAGGCACCCGGAAGGGCGAGCGCGGACGTCTGCAAGAGGCGCCGGCGCGAGACAGGGCGGCGGGGGGACCCGGACATGGCAATTCCTCGACTTCCCTCGGCTGCGTCGGACAGTGCCTAGACTGAATCACCGGTCAGCATTTCGCAAGGACTTCGCCAAACTCGCAGGAGGATCGCGTGTTCCACGCAGACGAGGACTCACGAAGGTGAGCGGCGGCAGCGTCTCGGTCGTCGCACTCTCCAAGTCCTACGGCGAGGTGCCCGCCGTGCGCGGAATCGACCTCGATATTGCGGCGGGAGAGTTCTTCAGCCTGCTGGGGCCTTCCGGGTGCGGCAAGACCACCACCTTGCGCATGATCGCGGGCTTCGAGACCCCCACGTCAGGTGAGATTCGCATCGACGGCTCCGACGTATCCCGAATCCCGGCGAACGACAGGCCGATTAACACCGTATTCCAGAACTACGCGCTCTTCCCTTTCATGTCCGTGGAGGACAACGTCGCCTTCGGCCTGCGCTACCAGAAGGTCGGCAAGGCCGACGCCAAGCGCAAGGTGGGCGAGGCGCTCGAGATGGTCCGCATGGGGCAGTACGCCAAGCGCCGACCCGGGCAGCTGTCGGGCGGCCAGCAGCAGCGCGTGGCGCTCGCCCGCGCCATCGTGCTCGGCCCGCGCGTCCTTCTCCTCGATGAGCCCCTCGGCGCCCTCGATGCGAAGCTGCGCAAGACGCTGCAGATCGAGCTCAAGTCGCTGCAGGAGTCGCTCGGGATCACCTTCATCTACGTCACGCATGATCAGGAGGAAGCCCTCACGATGTCCGACCGCATGGCGGTCATGGCAGGCGGGCTCATCGAGCAGATCGGCACACCCGCGGATGTCTACGACTCTCCCGCGACCGCCTACGTCGCGGACTTCCTCGGCAGTGCCAACGTCCTCGATGTCGAGGTCGCCGGGCCCGCGGGCGAGGGCCGGACCACCATCCGCGTCGGTGGCGAGACGCTCACCTGCCGCGGCAGCGCGCCTGCGGACAGCGATGTACGACTCGTGATCCGACCCGAGAGGCTGCTGCTCGAGGCGACGGACGAAGAAGCAGGCACCTTGAGCGGCACGGTCGTGCGCGCCGTCTACCAGGGAGCGACCACTGACATCATCGTCGCGCTCGCTGACGGCTCTGAGCTCGTCGTGCGTCGACCCAGCGAGCGCGCCGGTCAGCACGCGGCCGGTGATCAGGTGACGGTGCACTGTCGAGCTGACGCCATGCGACTGCTCCCCGTCGGAGCCCTGGCCGACTAGGCGCGGGCCGACTCCTGCACAGCGGCAAGCGGCTGCCCGAGGTCGCCGCGCGCGATCATGGTCACGAACTGATCGATCGCGTCCTCGTCAGGTGACCGCGGGCCGGGCT
>CAZLNF010000224.1:0-2951 GCA_964560885.1 uncultured Actinomyces sp.
TGGGTGGAGGCCGAGGCCGATGGCACGGTGACGCGCCTACTCAGCAGGGTGAGCGTCGACCTCGGCGAGGATCCCGACATCGCGGTCCTCGCCACATTGTGCGCCTGACGCTCAGGCTGCCTGTCCGCTGCCCGAGTCGCCGCTTCCCGACACGTAGATGAGTTCGATGCGCGGCAGCGTCTGGAGGAAGTCGAAGAAGGGGACGGCTTCCACAAGCGGCAACTTCGCGTCGGCAAAGGTGTCGTTGACTGCCGGCTGCGGGCGGAACCACTCCGCCGGATCCTCGGCCGCCGCAGCCATGTAGTCGACCCAGGCCTGGTTGTGAGCGAGGTAGGCCTCGCGCGCGTCGAGGACGTTGGTGTGCCACGGCATGATCTGGACCTCAGCGACTCCCTCACCCGCGATGGCGATAGCGGCCACCCCCCGCGCCGCCACGTCTGCGAGATCCTTGCTGAGTTGCTCGCGCTCCTCATCAGTCAGGTTCTCGGTGTCGTACGCCGACAGCGCCTCGTCGAATTCCGCCTGTGTGGTCTTCATCGCCGTCTCGGACTGCTCGACCGCGCTCACGAGGTTGTCCGCCTCTGCCGATCGCAGCGCCAACTCCCCCGCGACGGCCAGGTTGGCCAGGGTGATGAGCGCGAGCGCGACCAGGCCCAGCGTCCACGCGACCCAGGCGGGTACGCCGCGGCTCGGCCGCTCGGCGCCGGACTCCAAGACCTCCTGGCTCACGAGGCCATCTTGGGCTACGGCTACCTTTGCTCGCATGTCGGCCGCCCCCGAGACCGCGGTGCCCGCGTGGCGCGCGGCCTACGACGCCCGGGTCGCCCGATTGCGCGCGCAGTACGACGCGATCCCCTCCGGTGCCCCCGTCCGCCTTGCCAAGCGCACCTCCAATCTCTTCCGTCAGCGCGCGGAGACCACCACTCCCGGGCTGGACGTCGCCGACTTCGATGGGGTCCTGTCTGTCGACCCGGTCGCCCGCACGGCCGAAGTCCAGGGGATGACGACGTACGAGCACCTCGTCGAGGCGACGCTCCCGCACGGGCTCATGCCGCTGTGCGTCCCGCAACTCAAGACGATCACCCTGGGCGGCGCCGTCACGGGGCTCGGCATTGAGAGCACCAGCTTCATCTGGGGGCTGCCGCATGAGTCCGTCATCGAGATGGACGTCCTCACCGGAGACGGGCAGATCCTCACGGTGAGCGGTCGGCCCGACGACCCGCACCGCGATCTCTACTACGGCTTCCCCAATTCCTACGGCACCCTGGGCTACGCCCTGCGCCTGAAGATCGAGCTCGAGCCCGTGAAGCCCTACGTGCGCCTGCGTCACGTGCGCTTCCCCACCGCGCAGGCGATGGCGGAGGCGATGGCTCACATCGTCGACACGCACGCGTGGGAGGGCGAAGCCGTCGACTTCCTCGACGGCACGGTCTTCTCGGCCACCGAGCAATACCTCACCCTCGGTCGCATGACGGACGACGCGGGCGGGCAAAGGCCCAGCGACTACACCGGCATGGGCATCTACTACCGCTCCATCCAGCACAAGCGCGAGGACCTCGTCACCATCCACGACTACATCTGGCGCTGGGACACGGACTGGTTCTGGTGCTCGCGGGCCTTCGGCACCCAGAAGCCGCTGATCCGGCGCTTCTGGCCCAAGGGCAAGCTGCGCAGCGACGTCTACTGGAAGATCATCAAGTGGGACCGGCGTACCCAGTTCTCCACCAAGATGGCTCGCTTGCGTCGGCGCCCCGCGCGCGAAGAGGTCGTGCAGGACATCGAGGTGCCCATCGATCGCCTGGCCGACTTCCTCGACTTCTTCCACCGCGAGGTCGGGATCGAGCCCGTGTGGGTCTGCCCCCTCAAGCAACGAGATCCCGCTGCCCGGTGGCCGCTCTATGAGTTCGACCCCGAGACCACCTACGTCAACGTCGGCTTCTGGTCGACCGTCCCCCTGCCGCCCGGGATCGACCCCGCAGAAGGACGGGTCAACCGGCGGATCGAGGAGGTCGTGACCGAGATGGACGGGCGCAAGTCGCTCTACTCTTCGGCGTACTACTCCCCTGACGAATTCTGGGGGATTTACGGAGGCGGGGAGTACCAGCGCCTCAAGGGGGCCTACGATCCTGCCTCGCGGTTGTTGGACCTCTACGACAAGGTCGTCCGCCGCCGCTAGGTAGAGCGCGATTCTCGGGAGGAATCATGGACCTGGCCACCGCCTTTGCCACGGTCGTGCCCGCAGACAGGCGAGTGGGCTTCAAGGCCTACGACGGATCGAGCACCGGGCTCATCGGTGCCGACGTCGTCTTCGAAGTCACCAATCCGCGGGGTGTTCACTACATCGCCGGATCGCCCAATCAGCTTGGTCTCGCCCGCGCCTACGTCTCGGGGGACCTGGAGATCCACGGCGATGTCTACGAGGCCCTGAAGCGGCTGTACCCCATGCCCCTTGACCACGTGTCGATCGCGGATCGAGCCAAGCTCGTCAAGCGCTTCGCCAAGGACGCCCTGGTGCGCCCCGAGCCACCCGCGCAGGAGCGCGCGCTCGGGGGACGCCGCCACTCCAAGCGTCGTGACGCGGAGGCGATCCATCACCACTACGACGTGAGCAACACCTTCTACTCCATGGTGCTCGGTCCATCGATGGCCTACACCTGCGCGGTCTTCCCGACGGAGGATGCATCGCTCGAGCTCGCACAGGAGGAGAAGTTCGACCTGGTGTGCCGCAAGTTGAATCTCCAACCCGGCATGCGCCTGCTCGACGTCGGCTGCGGCTGGGGCGGCATGGTGCTCCACGCGGTCAAGAACTACGGCGTCAGCGCGATCGGTGTCACCCTCTCCCAGCAGCAGGCCGCATGGGGCCAGCGGGCGATCGAGGACGCCGGCCTGGGTGATCGGGCCCAGATCCGCTTCAGCGACTACCGCGATGTCCGGGAGACCGGCTTCGACGC
>CAZLNF010000225.1:0-2927 GCA_964560885.1 uncultured Actinomyces sp.
ACCTCGTCGAAGCCCTGGCGTCGCGCGAGATCGACAAGGTGCTGGAGGAGGCGGCCGCCGAGCCCGCGGCCCTGCCATGCATCCTCGACGATCACCGCGATCTCCGCGGTCGACGTCTCCTCGGGGCGATCGGGGAAGACATTGCCGAGGCCGACGATGTCGCCCCGCCAGTTGACGGCGACGAGGGTCGCGCCGCGGTGACCGCCGGCGACCCGACGCAGCTGGTCCTCGCGCCAGTCCGTGTGGGGGGTGAAGTAGCGCTGGTAGCGCGTCGCCTCGGATGAGCGCGCGTGCATGTCGGCGACACCCTCGGCATCCTCGGGGCGGGCGAGCCGGATGACCACCTGCGTCCCATCGCGCAGGTACTCCACCCAGCCGAAGCCACCCGCGCCCGCGGGCGCACTCGCGACGGCGTCGACCAGCCGGAGCAGCGCCGAAGCGCGGGCGCGCTCTACGGCGGCGAAGGGAGCGCCATCACGGTGCAGGACGACGTGGTGGTCCGGCGTCCACTGCAGCCGCATGACGTCGCTGGCAGCATCGTCGCCCTCGGTCGCCGGCTCCACGGTCCACGAATCCGCCAGCACGAGCTCGGCCGCGGCGCGCGGTGCGCGCTCGGGATGCACCACGAGTTCGGCGGCTGCGTCGAGCACGCGGGCAATGAGGTCGTGCTCGTCCTCGGGCACCCCGGGTGCAGCGAGGACGCGGTGCCCGGCGGTCGCGAGGGCGCGCGTGAGGTCGTCGCGCTCGAGCGCGGTCGGCGCCGAGCAGATGAGGTCGATGAGCTGCGTGCCGTCGTCCTGCGCGTGCGTGAAGAGCGTGATGACCTCCGCACCGACGAGCGCAAGGACTCGCAGCACGCGGGCGGTCGCGGCCGGAGTCGCCGGGGCGACCACGCGGATGCGCCAAGGCCGCGTGGCGCCGTCGTAGTCACGGCCCCTCGGATCAATCGCCGCTAGGGACTCGAGCAGTCGTGATGTGAGTCGCACCCACGCCGCGGCCTCGACCGGTCGCGGTGTCAGGCCGTCGAGCAGGGCGAGACCCGCGCCCACCGCGAGGAGGTGAAGGGTCGCTGCGTCGTCGTCGATCGTGGAGTCGACGCCACCCTCGCCGCGGAGTTGGCGCACGACGGTGCGCGCCGCATCCCAGCGCATGGCCACGCGCTCGCGCACCACCTGGGCGAGTTGGTCGTCGAACGGCGCGAGAGCCGTCGCCTGGAGTTCGATGACATCCCACACCGACGCGGGCGCGCCGAAGGCCTCACGGGCCGCGGCCAGGATCGTCTGGAGTGCTTCCCCTCGAGCCTCGGCGGACTGTGCCTGCTCCTGCAGTCGCTGCGACGTCGGTGGGAAAGGCAGCGCCTCGGTGACGAGGGCGAGGAGCGAGCTGCGGCTGTCGGCGACCGCATGGACGGATCGGGTTGCCACGTCCGCGGCCACGGCGACGTCACGGCGCGATGTGGCCGCGACGCCGACATCTTCGAAGAGTTCGTGTGCGGCGGCGAGGATGCGTCGTCGTCGCTCGATACGCGCGGCGCTCTCGCTCATGGCCCCAGCCTAGGTGGGAGCCGGATGCGCCGTGAATTCCGTGAGAGTCGGGGGACTACGCGAGTGCCTGTCGAATGGGGGCAAACTTGGCGCGGGACTCGGCGAGCTCGGCCTCAGGATCGGAGCCGCTCACGATCCCGCATCCCGCGAAAAGTCGCAGGGATCCGGGGCGCACCTCGGCGCAGCGCAGTGCGATCCCGAACTCGCCATCGCCGCGGCTGTCGAACCACCCGACAGGACCGGCGTAACGACCGCGGTCCATGCCCTCGAGCTCTCGGATCATCGCGGACGCGCGCTCGGTCGGAGTGCCGCACACCGCCGCCGTCGGATGCAGTGAGGCGGCGAGGGCCAGGACGGGCGCGCCATCTGCGAGGCGACCGGTGACGTCGGTGGCGAGATGCTGGACATTGGCGAGTCGCAGCACGTGGGGTCGCTGCGGCACGCGCAGGTCGGTGCAGTGGTGGCCGAGGGCGCGCGCGACCGAGCGCACGGCGTACTCATGCTCCTCGAGGTCCTTGTTGCTGCCGAGCAATGCCTCGGCCAGGCTCGCATCCTCGCTCTCGTCCCCGCGACGCTTCACCGTGCCGGCGAGCACGCGGGACAGGACGGTGTCGGAGGTGCGCCGCACCAGGAGCTCGGGCGTGGCCCCCACCATGTCGTCGACCTGGAAGGTCCAGCACTCGGGATAGGCATCGGCAAGGCGCTGCAAGAGATAGCGCACATCGAAGTCATCGCTCACCTCGGCGACGACATCGCGTGCGAGCACGACCTTGTCGACCTCGCCGCGACCGATGCGGTCAATCGCCTCGCCGACCGCCTGCTTCCACTCTTCCGAAGTGCGCGTGCCGCGACCCCAGTCGACGCGTGACGGCGCTGGCGGTCGTGTGGGCGAGGGGAGCAGGGCATCGGGTGGGAGTAGGTCGTCGGGATCGTCGACCACGGTGAGCCAGGCACGGCCTTCACGTCGTCCGAGCACCGCGCGTGGCACCACGATGCGTGAAGTGCGACCCGAGGCCGGCTCGGGATCGAAGGTGAACGAGCCGAAGGCCACCGGCCCGGTGCCGGGCAACTTCAGGGGATCGTCGACGTCCGCGAGACGGCACCACTCGGCCCACCAGCGCTGCGTGCGACTGAAGCGCTCGTCGCCGGTGACGTCGAGCGAAGCGGCGACACCCCAGCCGACCAGTCCATCGCCATCGCGCACCCACGCGGTGCCGGCAGTGTCGGGCAGGCGATCGAGGAGGGGGCCGGGGTCCTCCAGGGGCATCGTCCGCACCCGGGGCGCCGCCGTCGTGGAGAGCACCGGGATGGCCACAGGCCGAGGGTACGGCCCCCCGGCGTACCCGGCGACTTCGTTGGCGGCCCGTCGAGGCGGATCCTTGG
>CAZLNF010000226.1:0-2888 GCA_964560885.1 uncultured Actinomyces sp.
CGCTCGAAGGCTGGCCCACCGGCCGCGATCCGCTCCTCGGCCTCCCGGGCGGCCGCCACCACGGGCAGGACCCCCTCGGCCTCAGCCCGGCCCAGCACCCGCAGGGTCGTGTCGTAGACGCCCCCGACCCGCGCCCGGGCCCGCTCCATGTCAAAGCCCGGGAGCTCCTCGGCCGCCTGGACCACGCCCCCGCAGTTCACGAGGTAGTCCGGCGCGTAGAGGATCCCCCGCCCCGCGAGCATCTCCGCGACCTCGGGTGTGGCGAGCTGGTTGTTGGCCGCCCCGCACACCGCGACGCATCGCAGCGTCTCGGCCACCTGCGGCGTGAGTGCATGGCCCAGCGCATTGGGGGAGTAGATGTCCATCTCGCGCGCGATCAACTCCTCCGTCGAGCCAACGACCTCCACTTCAACTGAGACCGACGCGAGCGCCTCGGGCGAGGGATCGGTGATGATCACCCGCGCACCCTCTTCCGTCACCAGGTGCTCCGCGAGGCGACGGCCCACCTTGCCCGCGCCCGAGATGCCCACGACCTTGCCCTCGAGCGAGTCGCTGCCCCACAGATGCTGCGCCACCGCACGCATCGCCTGTTGCATGCCGTACGCCGTGAGGATGCCCGTGTCGCCCGAGCCGCCCTTGTCAGGCGACCGCCCGGTCGTCCACGGGTTGGTCTCGTAGATCAGGTCGAGGTCGGCCACGGTGGTGCCGACATCGCCCGCCGTGATGTAGCGCCCGCCCAGAGTCGCAATGAAGCGCCCCATCGCGTGGAAGAGCTCGGGTGATTTGTCGCGCGTCGGATCGCCCCAGATGACGGCCTTGCCACCGCCATGGGCGAGGCCTGCGAGCGCATTCTTGTAGCTCATCGCCTCCGAGAGGAGCAGCGCATCAGCGACCATCGCCTCCTCGTCGGCGTAGGGCCGCATGCGACAACCACCGAGCGAGGGCCCGAGGGCCGTGGAGTGGATCGCCACCATCGCGCGCAGCCCTGTCGCTGGGTCGTGGCCGAAGACCACCTGCTCATGCCTCTCCGAGATCACTCGCCCACCGTAGCGATCCAGCCCGTCTTCCCCGCTAGTCTGATGCGATGAGACCACTGCCCCGCCTGCTCTCCGTATCGACTCTCGGCGGGGCGCTCATTGCGTCGCTCCTTGTCGGCCCCTCGCTCATCGCCCCCGCGCTCGCCGCCGACCCAGCAGTCACCACCCCCGCCGCCACCGACCCCAAGCGCGGCACCATCGCCTGGGGTGAGTGCCCGGCCGAGGGCTTCGAAGGGTTCGAGTGCGGCGTACTCACCGTGCCGCTGGACTGGGACGACCTGGCCAATCCCGCCAACGCCGAGATCGCGGTGACGGTCAAGCGCGCCACCGGCAAGCGCATGGGCTTCCTCAGCTTCAATCCCGGTGGCCCGGGAGAGTCCGGCATGGCCTCGGCGCCGGCGATCTGGGGCGAGTTGCCGCGCCAGGTGCAGCAGCGCTTCGACTGGGTCGGCTGGGATCCGCGCGGCATCGGACTCTCGCAGCCGCAGCTGACCGGTTGCGTCGATGCGCAGGTGCAGGGTCGGGCGGCTGGCTACGAGCCCCCCGCCACCGGCCCTGTCGACTGGCAGGCCTACACCGAGGCTTATGTCGCCGCCATGGCACCCGTCCTTGCCGACTGCCTCGCGCTCAACGAGGACGTCGCGCCCTACCTCGGCACCTACTACGTCGTCCGCGATCTCGAGGCGATGCGCGTGGCGCTGGGTGCGCCCCGGTGGAACTTCTGGGGCATGAGCTACGGCACGCGCATCGGCTATCGCTATGCGCGGGAGTACCCCGACAAGGTGCGCGCCCTGATCCTCGACGGCGCGTGGTCGCCCAACCTGACGGTCACCTCGTGGATGGGGGCCTCCACGTGGAGCTGGGCCACGGTGCAGCAGGTCTTCGGCTCGCTCTTCGGCAAGCACATGGCCGCCCGCCTGCAGCGCGTCATCGACGGCCTCGACGAGCGCACGATCGTCGAGGACGGAGACGAGTTCACCCGCTGGGACATCCTCCCGGAGATCTTCACCAACATCTCCTACCAAGCGGCGTACCCGGATATCCTCGCCGTCATCAGGGCAGTCGATGAGGCACTCAAGGGAGATGCGAGCGCTGCCGACAAGATCGCCAAGCCCCTACGCGCACTGCAGAAGCGCAGCGCACAGGACGGCAGTTCCGCCTACAGCATCTACTACATCAACTGCCGCGACCTGGCGGGCTATCCCACGGTCAATCAGATCGCGCGGGCGGCGTACGTCGCCGACGCCAACCAGTCGGTCTACGCGGGCTCCACTGCGATGGTGAAGGGTGCGTTCTGCGCAGGCCTTCCCGAGGACTTCACCTACGGCTATGAGCCGCTCACTGAGCCGCTCACGCTGTCCACACCGCCGGTCGTCATCAACTCCCTGGGTGACACGCGCACCGAGTACGTCCTCGGCCGCACCATGGCCAACTTCATGGCGGGCTCGTCGCTCATCACCTATGACGGCACGCAGCACGTGAGCTACCTGCAGACGCCTTCGAGGTGCATCAACGCTGCCGTGACCCGCTACCTCCTGCAGCGCATCCAGCCCGGGCCACTGCTCTGCCCTTACGCTCCGCTCCCGCCACCGTCGTAGTCCAGCCCCTCTAGCGTCGCGCGCACAAGCGAGCCCAGCGTCGGCAGGTGGTAGCCGCCTTCCTGGAGTGCCACCGTCGGCAACTCCAGTGCCCCGAGTAGCTCACCGGCGCGGAAGTAGCCGGACTTCGTGATCTCCAGCGGGCTCTCGGGATCATCCGCGGCCGCATCCACTCCGAGCGAGACGACCATCGCTGTCGCGCCGAAGTCCATGACCTGCTGCACGATGCGCATGAGCGCGTCAAGCCAGCGCA
>CAZLNF010000227.1:0-2831 GCA_964560885.1 uncultured Actinomyces sp.
GTAGGCAGGCGCGCGGGTTAGCCCCGGCACCTGTCGCCTGATGGCGACCCGCGCGCACCCTCCGAGCCCCTCCGGGCCGGGGGGTTTCGTGTTAGAGGGGCCCATGCGCCACCATGGTCCCCGCGACAGAAGTTGACTTCCGAGACGGAAGTGGGAAGAGGACGCAATGAGCACCAGCGCAGGGCAGTCATCCGGTGAGCGGATCACGGGCGCCCAGAGCCTGATCCGGTCGATGGAGCATGCCGACGTCGATGTCGTCTTCGGCATTCCCGGCGGGGCGATCCTCCCGGCATACGACCCGCTCATGGACTCCACCAAGGTCCGCCACATCCTCGTCCGTCACGAGCAGGCCGCCGGCCACGCCGCCGAGGGCTACGCCGCGGCCACCGGTCGCGTCGGCGTCTGCATGGCGACGAGCGGTCCGGGCGCGACCAACCTCGTCACGCCCATCGCCGATGCGCACATGGACTCCGTGCCCATGGTCGCGATCACCGGCCAGGTCCCCAGCTCCGCGATCGGCACCGACGCCTTCCAGGAAGCCGACATCCGCGGCATCACGATGCCGATCACCAAGCACAACTACCTCGTCACCAATCCCGATGAGATCCCGCGCGCGATCGCCGAGGCCTTCTACCTCGCGAGCTCGGGTCGCCCCGGACCTGTGCTCGTCGACATCTCCAAGGACGCCCTCCAGGCGATGACGACCTTCGAGTGGCCCACCGACATCTCGCTGCCGGGCTACCACCCGGTGACCAAGCCGCACTCCAAGCAGGTCCGCGAGGCCGCCCGGCTCATCCTCGAGTCGAAGCGCCCGGTCCTCTACGTCGGCGGCGGTGTCATCCGCGCCAATGCGTCCGCTCAGCTGCGCGAGCTCGCCGAGCTCACGGGCCTGCCCGTGGTCACCACGCTCATGGCGCGCGGGGCCTTCCCCGACAGCCACCCCCAGCACATGGGGATGCCGGGCATGCACGGCAGCGTCGGTGCCGTGGGCGCCCTGCAGAAGGCCGACCTGCTCGTGACGCTCGGTGCGCGCTTCGACGACCGGGTCACCGGCAAGCTCTCGACCTTCGCTCCGGACGCGACCGTCATCCACGCCGACATCGACCCTGCAGAGATCGGCAAGAACCGCCACGCCGACGTGCCGATCGTGGGCGATGTGGGCGAGGTCATGACGGAGCTCATCGCCGCGCTGCGCGAGGAGATGGCCGCCGGACGCCAGGGCGACTACGAGGGCTGGTGGGTGCAGCTCAATCGCTGGCGCGACACCTATCCGCTCGGTTACGACCTGCCCAACGACGGCAGCCTGTCGCCCCAGTACGTCATCGAGCGGCTCGGCGCGCTGAGCGGGCCCGACGCGATCATGGCCGCGGGCGTGGGCCAGCACCAGATGTGGGGCGCGCAGTTCGTGAAGTACGAGAAGCCGCGCACCTGGCTCAACTCCGGTGGCCTCGGCACGATGGGCTACGCCGTGCCCGCGGCGATGGGCGCCAAGGTCGGCATGCCCGGCTCGGTGGTGTGGGCGATCGATGGCGACGGCTGCTTCCAGATGACCAATCAGGAGCTCGTCACCTGCGCGATCAACGACATCCCGATCAAGGTCGCCCTCATCAACAACTCCAGCCTCGGCATGGTGCGCCAGTGGCAGACGCTCTTCTACAACGAGCGCTACTCCGAGACCGACCTGCACAGCCACCGCCTGCCCGACTTCGTCAAGCTCGCCGACGCCTACGGCTGCCACGGCCTGCGCTGCGAGACGCCGGAGGAGGTCGACTCGGTGATCGAGAAGGCACTGTCGATCAACGACGCCCCCGTCGTCATCGACTTCGTCGTCCATCGCGACGCGATGGTCTGGCCGATGGTGGCCGCCGGCACCAGCAACGATGACATCCTGGTGGCGCGCGAGATGGCGCCCTCGTGGGACTCGGAGGAATGAGATGAGCCGCCACACCCTTTCCGTCCTCGTGGAGGACAAGCCCGGCGTACTCGCCCGGGTCTCCAGTCTCTTCTCGCGTCGCGGCTTCAATATCGAGTCGCTCGCGGTGGGCCCCACGGAGGTGCCTGAGGTCTCGCGCATGACGATCGTCGTCAACGTCACCGGGCTTCCCCTGGAGCAGGTGACGAAGCAGCTCAACAAGCTCGTCAACGTGCTCAAGATCGTCGAGTTGGACGAGGCCTCATCCGTCCAGCGCGCGATCGCGCTCGTCAAGGTCAAGGCGGATGCGGGGCAGCGCTCCAGCATCCTCGAGGTGGTGCAGCTCTTCCGGGCCAAGGTCGTCGATGTCGCGCTCGATGCCGTCACCATCGAGGTCACGGGCGATGACGAGAAGATCGAGGCCCTGCTGCGCCTGCTCGAGCCCTACGGCATCAAGGAGCTCGTGCGTTCGGGGGTTATCGCTGCGAGTCGCGGCGGTCGCTCGATGAGCGACCGGGCCCTGCGCCCCGCGGACCGCATCGCCTGACGCCTACTCACCGCTTCCCCACGCCCCCCGATACCCTCGTCCCCTGCCCATTCCCCGAAGGAGTCCCCGTGGCCGAGCTCTTCTACGACGCCGATGCCGATCTGTCCATCATCCAGAACCGCGTCGTCGCGGTCATGGGCTACGGCAGCCAGGGCCACGCCCACTCCCTGAGCCTGCGCGACAGCGGTGTCGATGTGCGCGTGGGCCTGGCGCCCGGCTCCAAGAGCCGCGCCAAGGCCGAGGAGGAGGGCCTGCGGGTCGTCGATCCCGCCACGGCCGCTGCCGAGGCCGACCTCATCATGATGACGGTGCCGGATCCGGTGCAGAAGAAGCTCTACGCCGAGGCCATCGCGCCCAACCTGCAGGAGGGCG
>CAZLNF010000228.1:0-2813 GCA_964560885.1 uncultured Actinomyces sp.
GCAAGGACCGCAAGGGCGACTTCCGCCGGCTGTGGATCCAGCGCATCAACGCTGCGGTCCGCGCCCGCGGGATGACCTACAACCGCTTCATCCAGGGCCTCAAGGCTGCCGATGTCCAGGTGGACCGGCGCATGCTCGCGGAGATCGCCGTGAGCGACCCGCAGGCATTCGACACCCTGGTCGAGCTCGCACGGGCGTCGCTGCCTGCATCGGCGGCCTGATCGCTCAATGCCCCCCGAACTCACGTCGGCGCGCTCGGCGCGCGTCACCGAAGTCCGGCACCTGCACGACCGAAGGCACCGCGTGGAGCGCGGTGCCTTCGTCGTGGAAGGGCCCCAGTCGGTCCGTGAGGCCGTGGCCTCGGGCGTGGAGGAGCTCTTCACGACCGAGGCTGCCCTGGATCGCCATCCGGACATCGTCGATGCTGCCCGCGGCTCGGGGGCACGCGTGGTGACCGCGACCGAGGACGTCATCACCGCGATGTCCGAGACGCGGCAGCCGCAGGGTCTCATCGCGGTGTGCCCCCTCGTGGCGAAGCCACTGGCCGTGGTCATTGCTGCGGCGACAGCCGCTCCGTCGCCGCTGCTCGTCGTGCTCGACAAGGTGTCCGACCCCGGCAACGCGGGCACGATCATCCGCTCTGCTGATGCCATGGGTGCCAGTGGCGTGATTCTCACCGAGGGATCCGTCGATCCCCACAACGGCAAGTGTGTGCGCTCCACGGCGGGCTCGCTCTTCCATCTCCCCATTGCCACGGGCGTGCTCCCTGGCGATGCGGTCCAGGCGTGCGCTGCTGCGGGCATCGCCATCGTGCTGGCTGATTCACACGCGCGCGAGGGCATCGAGCGGTGCAGCGAACTCCTGCGCGTTCCTCTCGCGTGGGTCTTCGGTAGTGAGGCGCACGGTGTCGACAATGCCTGGCACGAGCATGCGGCGGGATCTGTGCGCATCCCCATGCCGGGCAGCGCGGAGAGCTTGAACCTCGCGGCGGCGGCCGCCATCTGCCTCTACGCCACATCGCGGGCCCGCGACACCGAGGTTCAGTAGACACCGAGGCTCAGTAGACACCGAGGCTCAGTAGACACCGAGGCTCAGTAGGACCAAAGTCCCGGCGATACGGGCCCCGCCGGATCACCCCCGCCTCGGCGGGTGAGTGACACAGGTGACACCCGCGTGCCCTGCCTGTCTCCGTGGGGGGCGTGGGGGAGAATGGGGTCCCGACCCGGGGTCCGTTCTGAGAGGTGTCGCATGAGCTACGTGAAGCTGCCCGAACTCGAGGAGACCGGCTACGTGGTCCTCGACTCCTACGACCAGTCCCAGGACCCACAGGAGTGGCAGGACATCGAGTTCGTGGACTGGAAGTCCTCGGGTGAGACGCGTTTCGCGCCGTTGGCATCGGCCTACGGAGACTTGGAGTGCAACGGCTTCTGGCACCACGACCCGCCCAAGACCGACAAGGACGGCGTATGGGTGGAGGCCAACATCGCTCGAGCGCCTCGGATGAAGGCGAGGGCTGAAGAACCGGGAGCCAACATCGGTCGCTGCCGGGTGATCGAGCTCCAACCCAATGAGTACGCCGACTGCATCTGGAACCTGCATCAGGACGACAACAACCGCCTCAATCCTGAGGGGACCGGCTGGATCGTGCGCGGGTTCTTCAATCTCACGGATAACCCTGACTCCTACATGATCCTGCGCGAGGACAAGGACGACCCGTCGACCGAGACGCGCATCCCCCTGCCTGCGGGCACCCAGGTGATCATCGACACTCAGCGCCTCTGGCATGCCGTATGGCATCGCGGGAGCGAGCCTCGCTACTGCCTCATCACCTCCTGGGAGTCCGGCCCCGAACTCGGTGAGTACATCCGGGCCCGCCATCCGCGCTCGCGGGTCGAGAGCGCTGCCCTCGACCCGGCGATCATCGCCGCCGCCCAGGACTCGGTGACGCGCCGTCGTGCGGAGCGTGAGGCCAAGTCAGGTGCCATGGCCGACGTGATGAGCGAGGCCTGAGTCGGTTTCGAGGACAGCCCCCTCCGCGGGTAGCGTGGAGGGGACCACGACCCGCGGATGCCGCGGGTGACCCGGGAAGGTGACCGTGACCTCCGCTGCACTCGCGACGGTGTCCGACGACGATGTGCTCGACGCACTCGAAGCCGAGGCCATCCACGTCTATCGAGAGGTGGCCGGTGCCTTCAGGCGGCCGGTGCTGCTCTACTCGATCGGCAAGGACTCCTCCGTCCTGCTGCACCTCGCCCGCAAGGCCTTCGCCCCCGCCCCGATCCCTTTCAAGGTCATGCACATCGACACCACCTGGAAGTTCCGGGAGATGATCGAGTTCCGTGAGCGCATGCGCGAGGAGCTGCAACTCGACCTCAAGGTGCAGACCAACCTGGAGGCGGTCGCACAGGGCGTGACGCCATTCACGCACGGCGCCCACGAGTACACCCGGATCATGAAGACCGTCGCGCTGCGTGAAGGGCTCGACGAGCTCCAGGCCGACTGCGCCATCGGCGGTGCCCGCCGCGACGAGGAGAAGTCCCGGGCTAAGGAGCGCATCTTCTCCCTGCGCGAGCCAGGTCACCGGTGGGATCCGCGCAAGCAGCGCCCCGAGTTCTGGCGCACGGCCAACACCATGCTGGCCGAGGGCCAGACGATGCGTGCCTTCCCGATCAGCAACTGGACTGAGTTCGACATTTGGCGCTACATCCGGCGCGAGAACATCCAGATCCCCGACCTCTATTACTCCCGGCCGCGACCCGTCGTGCAGCGCGAAGGCACGTGGATCATGGTCGACGATGAGCGATTCCCCCTGC
>CAZLNF010000229.1:0-2799 GCA_964560885.1 uncultured Actinomyces sp.
ATCGCGTGGATCGCGCTCGCAGAGGTCTTCACTCCCGTGCAGATGGTGGGAGGCGCGGTCGTGCTCGTCGGTGTCTACCTCGCGGAGCGCTCCCGATGAGCGCCCCGGATCCCATCGAGCCCTTCAGTCCCGTCACCGTCGCGCCATCCTCGACGAGGACGCAGGCCATCGGGGCGATTATGTACCTCGTCGCGGCCTTCCTCTTTGCGCTCAACGGCAGCGTCGCGAAGGCTCAGATCGAGGCGGGCCTCAGTGCGGCACAGGTCACGGAGATCCGGACCGTGGGCTGCGCCGTGCTACTCCTCGCTTTCCTCGCGATCACCAAGCCCTCCTCCCTGCGCGTACGCCGTGCCGAGGTGCCCTTCCTCCTCCTCTTCGGCGTGCTCGCCTACGCGCTCACGCCGTTCCTCTTCTTCCTCAGCGTGTCTCTCCTCCCCGTCGCGATCGCGGCACTCCTTGCCTTCCTCGCGCCCGTCCTTGTCGCTCTGTGGCTGCGCTTTGTCAAGCGCGAGCCGGTCGGACGCGGTATCTGGGTGGCTCTGGCGCTCGTCGTCGGCGGCCTGCTCCTCGTGTCCCAGGTGTGGTCGGGAATGACCCTCAGTCCCCTGGGCGTCTTCTACGGCCTGCTCACCGCTGCTGCGCTCGCGGCGTACCTCTTGCTCGGCGAGGAAGGCGCGCGACGACGTGACGTGATGAGCCTTGCCTTCTGGGGATTCGCCATCGCGACGGTGTTCTGGAGCATCCTCGCCCCGTGGTGGAACTTCCCCTGGGATCTCATGACCACGACGACCTCGATGCTCGATGGCGCCATCACCGGCATCCCTGTGTGGTCGCTCGTGATCCTCATGATCCTCGTGTCAGTCGTGCCGTTCGTGCTCGTGCTCATGTCGCTGCAGCGCATCGGTGCACAGCGCGGCGGCATCCTCGGCACAACGGAACCGGTCTGGGCCGCACTCATCGCCTTCGTCCTGCTCGGTGAGGTCATCTCACCGGTGCAGGGTCTCGGCGGCCTCATCGTCCTGGCGGGCGTCATCGTCGCGGAGTTCGCCTCCCAGCGCGCCCATCGTGAAGGCGCTCTCACTCGCTGACACACCGCTAGTCGCTCGGCTAATCTGACGCCGTGGATGTCACGCGGCGCGGTCTGCTGGCCGCGGGCCTCGGGGTCCCGGCCGCACTGGGACTGGCCGCCTGCTCCACCACTCCCACCACCGGCGGACGCCCGATCCCCGTGTCAGGTGCCACTGCACCGCCGGGATCGCCCAACCTCCTGGTCATCTTCAGCGACGACCACCGCGCGGACCACCTCGGGCTTACTGGCGAAGTCCCCTTCCTGCAGACCCCTGCGCTTGACGCGCTGGCAACCGAAGGCGTGCGCTTCGATCATGCCTACGTCACCACCGCACTGTGCAGTCCCTCGCGTGCGACGCTGCTCACCGGCCAGTACGCATCACGGCACGGCGTACAGAACAATCTCTCCGCCTGGATCCCCGGCACGCCGAGCTTCTTCGACGCCCTTGCGGCGGCTGGCTACCGATGCGCCTACATCGGCAAGTGGCACATGCCGGGCGACCTGCCCGACCTGCCGGGGGTCGACCGCTTCATTACCTTCACCATCGAGGAAGGTCAGGGCGTCTACCGCGACTGTCCTCTCATCATCGACGGCGTGGAGACACCGCGGCCGGGCACCTACGTGACCACGGATCTCACCGACCTCGCGGTGCAGTGGCTCACGGAGTCGGACGATGGTCGGCCCTTCTGCCTCGTCGTCGCGCACAAGGCCGTCCACCACGAGTTCGAGCCTCCCGACGACCTGCTCGGCACCTACGACGGCGTCGAGATCGATCTGCCCGACGAGGCCTTCACCTATCAGACCCTGCTCGATCGCAACGTGTGGGAGGGCACGGCCGGGCGACTGCAGACGAGCTACCGGCGCTACTGCGAGACGCTGCTCGGGATGGATCGCGAGATCGGGCGACTGCTCGACGCCATCGAGCCGGTCGCTGACAACACCGTGGTGGTCTACACCAGTGACAACGGCTACTCCTGGGGTGAGCACGTGCTCACCGGCAAGCGCTGGGCCTACGACGACAACATCAAGGTGCCCTTCATCGTGCGCTGGCCCGATGGCGTGCAATCTCCCGGCACCGTCATCGATGAGCCCGTGCTCAACGCCGACATCGCGCCCACGCTGCTCGATATCGCCGGGGTCTCCATCCCCGCGGCCATGCAGGGACGCAGCATCGCTCCGCTCCTGCGGGGCGAGCCGGTCGAGTGGCGTGATGATGTCTTCTACGAGTACTTCGCGGACTTCCCCTATCAGGTGCCGCCCTCGCAAGCGGTGCGCACGGATCGGTGGCTCTACGTCGAGTACGACCGCGGTCTCTCGCCCGAGCTCTACGACACGCTCGCTGACCCCGAGCAGCGCGTGAACCTCGCCGAGGACCCGGCGTACGCCGCGACGCGCCAGGAACTCAGCCAGCGCCTGGCCGACCTGCGCCGGGAGTACACGTGAGCGCGGCCGCCCAGCCGGTGCCTGCCCGGGGCGGCGCGCACGCACTCGGCCGCGCCTGGCACCTGGCAGCACCCGCGGCCATCTCGGTGGCGACCTTCCTCGCGATCGATCTCGTCCTCGCGGCATTGGTGGGCAGACCCTGGGGGCCGGCGTACCCCGTGACGATGGACGCCCTCGTCCTGCTGCGCATGGGGCCGCTCTTCTTCTCCGGGCTGATCGTGTGGCCGGCCATGCGTGCCCGGGGTGCGACACGCACTCTGGCGACGATCGGCATCCTCGCGACTCCC
>CAZLNF010000230.1:0-2789 GCA_964560885.1 uncultured Actinomyces sp.
ACTGCTACTCCGCGCAGCCCTGGCTGCTCGACAGCGAGCGCATGATCATCGTCGACGTCGCCGTGCACCTCTTCGACCTCGCCCGCTTCTTCATGGGCGAGCCGGAGTCGCTCTACGCCGAGGCCCTCCAGGTCAACCCGCGCATCGTCGGCGAGGACGTCGCCACCGTGATCATGCGCATGCCCGGGGCGACGGCGATCGCCGACGCAAGCTACGAGACCTTCTCCGACCATTCGACGTACCCGCAGGCCTTCGTGACACTGGAGGGCACGCGCGGTGCCATCACCCTCGGCCCGGACTACCACCTGCAGGTCGTCTCCCACCCGGTCGACGTCGGCGACTCCGCGGCCCGCATGTCGGGGGCAACCGTCTTCGAAGAGGACCTGCAGATCCCCGAGCATCCCTGGGCCTCGCGGCCATGGAATGGCATCCAGGACAGCGTCGTGACCCTGCAGCGTCACTGGGTGGACTGCCTGCGCACCGGCCGCACGCCCGAGACCAGCGGCGCCGACACCCTGCGCACGATGGAGCTCACCCTGGGCGCCTACGAGTCGCTCGAGACGGGCCTGCCCTACCGGGTCGGCAGCGCGGACTGAGCATGGCCACCCCACTCGTCGCGGGCCCCGTGCGCCTCGACTACGACTCCGGCGACATCCGGTGCGTGCGCCTCGGTGACGAGGAGATCCTCCGGCGGGTGTACGTCGCCTTCCAGGATCGCAATTGGACCGCCCGACCCTGGCGCATCGAGGGCGAGGAGATCGACGACCGAGGCGACTCCTTCACCATCCGCGTCACCGCTCGCGGCAGCTTCGATGCCGAGCCCTTCACGTGGACGGTCGAGATCGATGGGCATGCCGATGGCACCCTGCGCTACGCACTGCGTGGCGAGACGAGCGCGCCCTTCCTGCGCAATCGCCTCGGGATCTGCGTGCTGCATCCCATGGCTGGCTTCGCCGGACGCAGGTGCGACATCGTGCACACGGACGGCAGCACCGATTCCTCGTCCTTCCCCGACCAAATCTCCCCGCACCAGCCCTTCCTCGACATCGCGGCGATGACGTATCCGGTGGGCGATGCCGGTCGGGCACGACTCGACTTCACCGGCGAGGTCTTCGAGACCGAGGACCACCGCAATTGGAGCGACGCGTCGTACAAGACCTACTGCACGCCCATCTCACTGCCCTTCCCCGTCGAGGTGAGGCCCGGCGACGTCATCTCTCAGTCGGTCACCCTCACGCTCACCGGCGTGCCCGCGCAGGCACCCGAGCCCCTTGCCGAGGGGCCGGTCGAGATCGTGGTCGGCGCAACGGCCGTGGAACTGCCCAGCATCGGAGTGCATCTCACGTCCGCCCCCTGGACCGACGGAGAGGAATCCTTCCTGCGCTCTCTCGCACTCGGTCACGTCCACGCCGACGTCGATGCATCGGCACCCGATGCCTCCGAGCGCATCCGCGATGCGGTGTCACGCGCACGCACCCTCGGGTCGCGCGTGCTCATCGCCCTGCACAGTCCCGGAGATCCCGATCCCGCGCTCGGCGCGCCTTTGGCCGAGGCCGGCGAGACCCTGGCGGGTGTCTGGATCATCAATCCCCAGGAGAAGGTCACCTCCCGCGCGACCCTCGATGCTTGGCGCTCGCGTCTCGGACCCGACCTTCCGTGGGGCTGTGGCACCAATCTCTACTTCACCGAGCTCAACCGGCAGCCCCCGGACACGGCCGGCCTGGAGTGGACGACCTTCTCCACCAACCCCCAGGTGCACGCCCACGACGATCGCTCCGTGCTGCAGAACACCGCGACGCTCGCGGTAATCGCGGCCGATGCTCCGCGCCTGACGGGTGCCACCCGGATCCACGTCGGACCGGTGTCACTGCGCCCTCGCTTCAACCCCAACGCCACCGACCCCGCAGCCGATGTGAGCAGCACCGACCTGCCCGCCGACGTCGATGCCCGACAGCGCACATGGTTCGCCGCCGCGTGGACGGCACTGGCCGTGCGGAGCCTGACCGCGCCCGGCACCGTCTCGGCCGTCACCCTCTTCGACGACCTCGGGTGGAAGGGACTGCGCGCACGCGACACCGGCCCCGAAGACCCCGCCTTCGCCTCGAGGTCCGGCGAGGAGTTCCCCGTCGCCGATGTCATCAAGGCCTTGAGTGCTGCCACCCAGGTCCTGCCGAGCACGTCGAGCAATCCGGAGAGCGTTGACGCCCTCGTGCTCGACGGTCCCGAGGGCCGGCGCGCCATCGTCGTCAACCTCACCGGCGAGCCCCGCGAGGCCCGACTCGTGGGCGCCGCAGATGCCGCCATCACTCTCGCGCCCCATGATGTGAAGTCCATCAACCTGCCTGGGAGGGCACCGTGACCGATCCACTCTTCGATCTCTCGGGGCGCCGCGTGCTCATCACGGGAGCCGGGGGTGCGCTCGGCTCGGTGATGGCCCGTGCCTTCGCCGAGCGTGGAGCACGCGTCGGCGTGCACGACCTCTCGAGTGAGCGTGTCGCGCCGATCGTGGAGGCCATCCGGTCGGCGGGCGGCGACGCGGTCGAGGTCGTCGGCGACGTATCCACCGCGGAGGGATCGAGCGACGTGGTCCGTCAGGGGGCAGCAGCCCTCGGTGGTCTCGACGTCCTCCTCAATGGCGTCGGCATCAACCGGCGCAAGCCGATGGAGGAGGTGACCCCGGAGGATTTCGACGCCATCGTGTCCGTCAACCTGCGGGCCATCTACTTCGCGAGCCAGGCGGCCCACGCGATCATGCGCCCACAGGGCAAGGGCTGCATCGTCAACCTCAG
>CAZLNF010000231.1:0-2781 GCA_964560885.1 uncultured Actinomyces sp.
GGGCCCAGATCCGCTTCAGCGACTACCGCGATGTCCGGGAGACCGGCTTCGACGCGATCTCCTCGATCGGTCTCACCGAGCACATCGGGCGCGCCAACTACGAGTCCTACTTCTCCTTCCTCTACGGCAAGCTGCGTCCCGAGGGTCGACTGCTCAATCACTGCATCACGCGGCCCGACGATAAGTGGCCCACGCACTTCAAGCGCAGTTTCATCAACCGCTACGTGTTCCCCGACGGCGAGCTCGCCCCTCCTGGCGAGATCATCACCGAGATGAACAACGCCGGCTTCGAGATCCGCCACGAGGAGAACCTCCGCGAGCATTACGCGCTCACGCTCAAGCACTGGTGCGAGAATCTCGAGCGCAATTGGGATGCCTGCGTGGCCGAGGCCGGCCTGCCGACGGCTCGCGTGTGGCGCCTCTACATGGCCGCATCGCGCCTGGGCTTCGACATCAACACGATCCAGCTGCACCAGGTCCTCGGCGTCAAGGTCGGCGAGCGTGGCAAGTCCGGCATCCCGCTGCGGGTGTCTGGCGAAACCTGGTCGCTTACCGCCCCCGAGGGCTGATACCGTCCGGCTCCCGGACGCCCCGCGTCCCTTCCCCCGGGAGTGCCCATGAGCGCAATGCAGGATCCCCAGGCCGATGGCGAGACCCTCTACCGCGAGTTTGTCGCCGCAGTCGCTGCCGGTGACTGGGCCGCAGTAGACGGCATGCTGGCCGCGGACTTCCAGTCCGCCCACACAGATGGCCCGCGCGACAAGGCCGCGGAGATGGAAATGCTGAAGGCCGTCAATCTCGGCGAGTACTCCCTCACCGACTTCACCTCGACTCGAGGCGGTGACACCATCGTCGCAACGCACTGGCTGTCGGTGGAGGAGACCATCGACGGCTCGCGCCTCTCGACCAAGCCCGCCGCACGCCTCACGGTCTGGCGTCAGGGCGAGTCGGGCTGGCAGATCATCGCGATCGCCAACCTCAACCCGGCGTAGTGGCTCAGCAGAGCTCAGGAACTCAGTAGAGCGCGGGCCCGGCGAGGTTCATGCCCCCGTCGGCCACGAGCGTGATGCCGCTGATGTAGTCGCCCGCCGGGCTCATCCAGAAGCCAATGACGGCGGCGACGTCGTCGACCGACTGCAGCCGCTTGGCCGGGATCACCTGTGCGACCTGCTCGGGGTCGAGGCCGTAGCGCTCCCAGGCCTCCGTGTGGACGATTCCGGGCGCCACCGCGATCGTGCGCACGCCGCGCGGGGTCCACTCCTGCGCCCAGGTAGCCGTGAGGCTCTCGACTCCTGCGCGGGCGGCGGAGGAGTGCGACATGCCGACGATGCCGCGGTGCGGTGTCATCGTCATCGTGACGCTTGCGATCTTGCCGTAGCCCGCCGGCAGCATCGAGCGCTTGGCCACCTGCGTCGAGATGTAGAACGTCGCATCGAGATTGAGTCGCTCCACGGCCCGGAAGCCGTTGTAGGAGATGTCTTCCGCGCGCGAGACGAACTGCCCACCCGCGTTGTTGACCAGCAGGTCGATGCGCTCCATGTCACCGAGCACCGCATCAAGCAGTGCGTCGACGTGCTCGGGCTCACGGATGTCGCAGGGGTACGCCGCCGCCTGGCCTCCGGCGGCCTCGATGGCTGTGACGGCCTCGGCGAGCGGCTCTTCGCGACGGCCGGTGACGGCGACGCGCGCACCCAGCCGGGCGAGGAGCTCCGCGGTCGCGCGGCCGATGCCGGTGCCGCCTCCCGTCACGAGTGCAGTACGCCCCTCCAGGGATCCGGGAGCAAGCGCGTCGAGGGCTTCAGGGCGGCGAGGTGGGGCCATGCGGGCCAGCCTAGTGACGGCAGATCAAGACCGGTGCGCACTCGCGACAAGGGGCGTCGGGCGGTCCGTGAACTTAGGGACAAAAGTGGCCCGGGAGAGCACATTCGTCCCGAAGTTCACGCCGAGCGGGCGCCGTGAAGACGAACGGGCATCGTGAAGACGAGCGGGCGTCGTGCAGGGGGTGCAGTGGTGCAGATCAGGCGAGGGCGAGGAAGAGCTTCTCGAGCTGCTCCACGCTCATCGGCGGCTTCTCGCCGCGACCCTCGGCGCTCGCGCACTGCTGGAGGCCATTGGCCACGACCTTGAAGCCCGCACGATCGAGCGCGCGCGACACGGCAGCGAGCTGGGTCACGACCTCACCGCAGTCACGGCCGTCCTCGATCATCGAGATGATGCCGGCCACCTGGCCCTGCACGCGCTTGAGGCGTGTCACGACCTCGCGCTGGCAGACGTCGTCCATCGTGATGGGGGGCATGCGCTCACCTGCACCTTCGGGCGGCCGCCCGGCGGGCGGCACTCGTTGCAGGATACCCCGGGGGGTAGGGATTCAGCCGATCGGCTCGACGGCGACCTGGCTGGCGATGTCCATGGGCAACTCGACGTACTCCCCCGCCGATCCCACGAGCACCCCGGTGGCCGCGCGCTGCACGCGCACCGCCCCGCCCGGGACCACGCCGGCCCTCTGCAGCAGGGCGACCATCTCGGGGTCGACCTGGGCGCTCTCACCGATGCGGCGGACAGTCACGCGCACGGTGTCATCACCCGCAGCAGCGTCGAGGGTCACCCAGTCTGCGCCCCGCGTCGCGGACGGCTTAGTGCCCGGGACCAGCTCCTCGAGACCGGGGATCGGATTGCCGAAGGGCGACTCGGTCGGATTGTCGAGCATCGCCAGGATGCGCCGCTCGACCGTGTCGGACATGACGTGCTCCCAGCGGCACGCCTCGGTGTGCACATCCTCGA
>CAZLNF010000232.1:0-2774 GCA_964560885.1 uncultured Actinomyces sp.
GTCATCGACGCCTTGCAGCTCACGGATGCGGCACCCGTGTCGACGCCCGTCGACTGGCGCCCCGGCGACCGCGTGATCGTTTCTCCGATGATGTCGACCGACGATGCCAAGGCCCGCTTCGGCGAGGTCGAGGAGGTCAAGCCCTATCTGCGCTGGACGCCGCAGCCGAAGGTGTGATGGACCTAGGCCTTGTCTTTGGGCTTGAGGGCCTTGAGGGTCCACCGCGTGGATACGCGGCCGGTGGTCGCGCCGGAGGCGTCAGTGATCTCGCAGGTGATCACGATCTCCGGGCGTGACCCCGAGTCGAAGATGCGCCGGGCCTCGTCGATGTCACCGTCGACCTTCGCTGTCGCCGTGATGTCTCCGCGCGCGATCGCGAGGTAGTCCATCGTGGCGGTGACGGGCAGCAGGACCGCGCGATCCATCATGTCGCCGAAGGCCGCGATGGCCGCCGCGCCTGTCGCCGACTCGGCCGCGGCGAACATCGCTGCCGCGTGGGGTCCGCCCACGTGGTTGCGGTACTCCGGTTGATCGCGCAGGACGACGACTGCTTCATCGGCGCGGATGTCGCCGTACTCCAGTCCCAACGTGGCGACCATGGGCACGACCTGGTGCATGAGGGCGCCGATCTGGTCGCCGGGGATGCCTGCCATGCCGCCTGAGGCTAGCGGTGCGAGACTGGCAGACATGTCCGAGGCCCTTGACGACGATTACCCGTGGCCGTCCGGGCCCTGGGTGCGCGCCCTCTTCGTCATGGCCCTCGACGGGGCCGCATCCGGACCCGATGGTCGCTCGGGCAGCATCTCGGGGCCTGCCGACCGGAGCGTGCTTGGCGCTGTTCGGCGCTGGTCGGATGCCGTCGTCGTCGGTGCCGCCACGATGCGCGCCGAGCGCTACAACCCCATGCGGGCGAGCGAGTCCATTTCCGGCGAGCGCCTCGCGCGCGGACTGCAGGCGGCCCCCCGCCTGGTGATCGTGAGTGCCAGCCTCGACCTTCCATGGTCGGATCCGGCGTACGCCGAGTCGATGCTGCCTCCGCTGATCGTCACCGTCGCGTCAGCGTCGGCGGAAGCGCGTGAGCGCGTCCCCGCGACGTGCGAGCTCCTGGTTGCGCCGGGGGAGCGCGTCGATCCCGGCTGGCTGCGCCAGCAGCTGATCGCTCGCGGTCTTGAGCGCATCGTCTGTGAGGGCGGTCGTGCCCTGCTCACGGACTTCAGTCGAGCGGGCGTGGTGGACGAGTGGGCACTCACGGTCTCCGGGCTCATGGGAGATGTCGCGTTCACGCCCGTGAGTGCACGCCGCGAGGATGAGTTCGTCTTCACGCGATTCGTGCGGAAGGGGGGGACATGATCACGCTTGAGGCACTCGCGCAACTCGCCTCTGCGCACTCCGATGCCCTGCGCGCCCCGGTGGAGCCGGTGCGCATTGGAAACCGGGAGTGGGCGGACGCCCCGGTGATCATGGCCACCGTCAATCTCTCGCGGGATTCGACCTATCGCGAGAGCATCGCGACCGGCATCGAGTCTGCGGTGCGCAAGGCCAGCGTGGCGGTGGCGTCCGGTGCGCACTTCGTCGACATTGGCGCGGAGTCCACCACGGCGCGCGCCGCGCGTGTGAGCCCGGATGATCAACTCGGTCGGCTTCTGCCGGTGATCGAGCAGTGCGTCGACGCAGGGATTGCGGTTTCGGTGGAGACCTACGACCCCGCCGTGGCCCGGGCTGGCGTCGCCGCCGGAGCGCAGGTGCTCAATCTCACGGGCGCCGAGCACCAGGAGGAGATGTTCGACCTCGCCGCAGAGTTCGGGGCGACGGTGATCCTGTGCTACGTCAAGGGCGGCAATGTCCGCGAGATCACCGATGTCCGGCTGGACGCCGATCCCATCCCGGGCCTGCTTGCGCACTTTGAGGAGCGCGTGGGGATGGCCAGGGCGCGCGGGGTGGAGCGCATCATCATCGACCCCGGCATGGGCTTCTACTACGGCAATCTCGTGGACCCGCTCACGCGGGTGCGCCACCAGACAGAGGTGATCCTCAACACTTTCCGGCTGCGCGTGCTCGGTCTGCCGATTTGCCATGCCCTCCCGCACGCCTTCGACCTCTTCGAGGAGCACTTCCGCTCCGCGGAGGGCTTCTTCGCCGTGCTCGCGATGCTGGGCGGTGCAAGCGTGCTGCGCACGCATGAGGTGCCCCTGGTCCACGCCGTGGGCCATGCGATGACGACTCTCGACGTTTCTGGAGGTTGGGATGGCTGAGGCACTCGACGAGGCTCAATTGCTGGCCCTGGCTGAGCGCCTGCCCGCATGGCAGGTGGGCGACGGCCGTCTCGTGCGCGATGTCGAGGCGCCGACCTTCCCGGCTGCCATCGAGTGGGTCGTGATGATTGCCCAGGCGGCCGAAGCCCTGGATCACCACCCCGACATCGACATCCGCTGGCGGCGCCTGCACCTCGAGCTGTCGACGCACTCCGTGGGAGGGCGCATCACCGATCTCGACGTCACGCTCGCGGAGCGCATCGACGCGATCGTCGGTTAGGTCGCCTCGGCGGCCGGGGGAGGATCGGCTGCTGTGGTGTCCTCGATGAGGGCATGGCGCTTGACATAGATCTGAGTCAGCGCCAGCACCATCGCGCCGACGGGCACGGCGAGCAGTGCGCCGGAGACCCCGAAGAGCGCCGCACCGAGCAGGACGGCGACGAAGCCGTACGCCGGGTGGACATCGACGGCCTTAGCGCTGATGCGCGGCTCGATCGTGAGGTTCTCGATCTGCTGGTAGAT
>CAZLNF010000233.1:0-2773 GCA_964560885.1 uncultured Actinomyces sp.
GACTTCAACCCCATCCACTGGAATGAGCGCTTCGCGAAGTCCGTCGGCCTGCCCGACGTCATCGCCCATGGCATGTTCACCATGGCTGAGGCCGCTCGCGTCGTCACCGACTGGCTCGGCGATCCCGGTCGACTCGAGGAGTACGCCGTCCGCTTCACACGCCCCGTGCCGGTTGCCGACGACGACGCCGGCTCGGTGATCGAGGTCTCCGGAGAGGTGACCGAACTGCTCGACGGCGGTCGCGCCAAGATCATGCTCACGGCGACCCACGAGGGCCAGAAGGTCCTCGGCAACGCCTGGGCCATCGTCCGACTGCCATGACCGCGAAGGGGCCCGGCGGGGCGGCAGGGCCACCCCTGTCGGGCTTCACCACCCTGCGCACCGGCGGACCCGTCGAGCGCTTGATCGTCGCCGAGACCGAGGCCCAACTCATCGACGCGATCTCCACCGCTGATGCAGCGGATGCTCCCATCACGATCCTGGGTGGCGGCAGCAACGTGGTCGCCTCAGACGCAGGACTTCCCGGCACGGTCGTGCTTGTCCGCACGCGCGGAGTCGAGGTGTCCGTGGACTCCTGCTCGGGTGCGTGGGTCACCGTTGCGGCTGGCGAGCCGTGGGATGACCTCGTCGCGCGCGCCGTAGCCGAGGAGTGGTCCGGGATCGAGGCGCTCTCCGGCATCCCGGGCCTCACCGGGGCCACCCCGATCCAGAACGTCGGGGCCTACGGCCAAGAGGTCGCCGACACCATCGCCCGCGTCACGGCGTACGACCGGGTCACTCGCCGCACGGAGGTGCTCGCCGCGGGCGACTGCGGCTTCGGCTATCGCACCTCGCGCTTCAAGTCGACGCCCGGTCGCCACGTCATCCTCTCCGTGACATTCCAGCTCCCGCTCGGCTCGATGTCGGCGCCGATCGGCTACGCCGAGCTCGCTGCGCGCCTCGGAGTCGCCGTGGGGGAGCGGGCCGCATCGGGCGACGTGCGTGAAGCGGTGCTGGACCTGCGGCGCGGCAAGGGCATGGTGCTCGATGCCGCTGATCACGACACGTGGAGCGTGGGGTCCTTCTTCACCAACCCCGTCGTCGAGGCCGATCGCGTGCCCGAGGGGGCCCCGGCATGGCCGCAGCCCCAGGGAGGGGTCAAGACAAGTGCCGCATGGCTGGTCGAGCGGGCGGGCTTCCCTCGGGGATACCCCGAGGGGGGTGCCGCGCGGTTGTCCACCAAGCACACCCTCGCGATCACCAATCGCGGCTCGGCATCGACCGCGGACGTGATCGCACTCGCGCGCGAAATTCGCGACGGCGTACTCGATCGCTTCGCGATCGAGCTCACACCCGAGCCCGTGCTCCTCGGGTGTTCCCTGGACTAGCGGGCCTCGCCGAGGAGAGCGGCCATGCGGCCCACGCCCTCCTCAATGTCGGCGTCGCTGGTGGCGTAGGACAGGCGCAGGTAGCCCGGAGTCCCGAAGGCCTCGCCCGGCACCACTGCGACCTCGGCCTCGTCGAGGATGAGCGCAGCGAGCTCGGCGGACGAGGCTGGCCGCTGCCCGCGGATCTCCTTGCCGAGGACTGCCTTGACCGAGGGATAGACGTAGAACGCTCCCTCGGGCGTCGGGCAATCCACGCCCGGAATCGCCGACAGCAGATCGACGATGAGGTGCCGGCGGCGGTCGAAGGCGACCTTCATCTCGTCGACCGCGGCCAGGTCACCCGAGACCGCGGCGAGTGCGGCGACCTGGGAGACGTTGGCGACATTGGACGTCGCGTGCGACTGGAGATTGCCCGCTGCCTTGATCACGTCATCGGGACCGATCATCCAGCCCACGCGCCAGCCGGTCATGGCGTAGGTCTTGGCGACGCCGTTGATCACAACGCACGTGTCGGCGATCTCGGGCACGAGCACGGGCATCGAGGCGAATTCCGCATCGCCGTACACCAGGTGCTCGTAGATCTCATCCGTGACGACCCAGATGCCGTGCTCCGCGGCCCAGCGGCCGATCGCGGCCACCTGCTCAGGCGTGTAGACGGCTCCCGTGGGGTTGGACGGCGAGACGAAGACGAGCAACTTGGTGCGCGGGGTGCGCGCGGCTTCGAGCTGCTCCACCGTGGCCCGGTATCCACTTGCCTCGTCCGTCTCGACGATGACGGGCGTGCCTCCGGCGAGCTTGATGGCCTCGGGGTAGGTCGTCCAGTACGGCGCGGGGAGGATCGCCTCGTCACCGGGGTCGAGCAGGGCGGCGAAGGCGTTGTAGAGGGCCTGCTTGCCTCCGTTGGTGATGAGGACCTGGCCCGCCTTGACGTCGTATCCGCTGTCGCGCAACGTCTTGACGGCGACCGCCTCGCGGAGCTCGGGGAGCCCGGCTGCCGGTGTGTAGCGATGCCAGCGGGGGTCGCGGCAGGCCGCTACGGCGGCCTCGACGATGTAGTCGGGCGTGGGGAAGTCGGGCTCACCGGCGCCGAATCCGATGACGGGCCGGCCCGCGGCCTTCAGGGCCTTTGCCTTGGCATCGACAGCGAGGGTCGCGGACTCGGTAATGGCGGCGAGGCGCCGGGAAACGCGGGAGGCCATGGGGGAATCCAATCAGCACCCCGGAGGGCTCGGAGTGTGGCCCGGTGGGTCGGCCAAGCCGCCCCTGTCGGGCTGGCCCGGTGGGTCGGCCAAGCCGCCCCTGTCGGGCTGGCCCGGCGGGTCGGCCAAGCCGCCCCTGTCGGGCTCAGCCAGTGGCGAGCCGGACCAGCGCCGGCTGGAGATCAGCCCGCGCGGTCTGTATCGCCT
>CAZLNF010000234.1:0-2744 GCA_964560885.1 uncultured Actinomyces sp.
AGAACGAGAAGAGGAAGGGGACGAACTTGTCGCCCTCCTTGCCGATGACGTCGCGGGCAATGCCGTCGCGGATGAAGAGATATCCGGTCTCGCCGAGGTTCTGGGCGCCCCGGGGCACGATCTGCGGCTTGCGGAAGGCGTAGAGGAAGAAGCCCAGCACCAAGACGACCGAGATGGCCATGAGGATCGTCACCTTGTTGATGCCGAAGTCAAAGCCGAAGATGTTGAAGGACACGAGGTTGTCGTAGAAGAAGATGCCGGTGCCCGGCGCGGGGAACCCGCAGGGGTTGTCGGCATTCTCGAAGTGGCAGTTGATGCTGCCAGCGGCGACAAGGCTCACGCAGCGCCTCCCCGGCGATGAGCGCGCAGGATGCGGGTCGCACGGTCGGGCACGGCCTGATCCTCTCCGGGAGCGGACGCCTCAATGCGGCGATGGACGAGATACAGCGATAGGAACATACCGATCAGTGCGCCCGCCGCGACAAGGAGGGGGGCGTTCCCCAGCCAGAGGGAGAGCAGCCAGCCGAGCCCGGCGTAGAGAAGGATCCCGGTGAGGAGATGGCTGACGATGATCCAGGCCGTATTAGCGGTGTTCCAGCCCTCCCTGACGACTGCCTCATCCGTCACGCGCGCACCACGGAACCTCATAGCTTCGGCCTCTCCTGGTCCGGATCGACGTAGAGCACCTTGGTCCGGGCGAAGATCCACACCTCCGCAATGGTCCAGGCCAGCGTGCAGGCCACGATGGTGAGGGCGAAGACTCTCGTGTCGAAGGCGGTCGTCCCCTGGAAGAGGATGATGAAGATGAAGAGGACGCCGATCTTGACCAGGTAGACCATGAGGGCGACCGACATGGCCATCTGGGGGGCTGTCCTCAGCACGGCCCCCACGACCACCTGTCCCACGGTGAAGAACGCCACCACGATGAAGGTGCCGATGGCGGCTCCCAGGACCGCCTTGCCGGGGTCGGCGGCCACGAGAGCGCCGATCACGCCCGCGATGACGCCCACGGCCACGGTCACGGGGATGGATACCCGCAGGACCAGGCGATCGATGGACGGCATGCACCCCTCCCGGTGACGACTCCCCTCACGCTATCGACTCGGCTGAGGGGCGCGGCCGGGGGTGCCTATCCGGGGGTGCCTATCCGCGGGTGCCGGTGCGCTGGCCGTCACCCGAGGTGGCCTCCCGCGAGCCATCGGGGCGGAGCGCAGCGAAGAGCACCGCGAGCGAACCCGCGACGAGCAGGAGCAACGCGTACGCCACCGGGATGAAGGCGAGGGCGACAGCTGCACCCGCGACGACCGCCGTCCAGGCATACATCAGCAGGACGGTGCGTCGCTGCGAGTGACCCATCTCGAGCAGGCGATGGTGCAGATGCTGCTTGTCGGGCGCAAAGGGCGAGCGGCCCTGTCGGGTGCGTCGCAAGACCGCGAGGCCGAGGTCGAGCAGGGGCAGGACGAGTACGGCGAGGGGAAGCAGGATCGGCAGCAGCGCGGGCAGCAGCGTGCCGCCCTCGATCGCGGCGGGATCGATCTGACCGGAGAGCGTGATGATGCTCGCCGCCAGCAGGAATCCGAGCAGCATCGAACCGGTGTCGCCCATGAAGATGCGCGCGGGAAAGACGTTGTAGGGAAGGAAGCCTAGGCACATCCCCACGAGGAGCGCCGAGACCAGAGTGGCCATGGTTGCCCGCTCGAAGCCGATCTCCACGGACAGCAGGTAGGAGTAGGCGAAGAAGGCCAGCGCAGCGACGGCAACAATGCCTGCCGCGAGGCCGTCCAGGCCGTCCACCATGTTGATCGCGTTGATGCACACCAGGACGACGAGCACGGTGAGCAGCACGCTCGTGACGGGATCGAGGACGAGGGTGCCGCCGAAGGGAAGCCAGATGATGGAGATGCCCTGCAGCGCCATCACCGAAGCAGCGAGCACCTGCCCGGCGAGCTTCGTGGGTGCGGCGAGGCCCCAACGGTCATCAATCATCCCGAGGACGACGATGATCGCGGCGCCACTGAGAAGAGCGAGGGCGGGGCTGTCGCCTACTTGGAAGACCGAGCCCATCTGCGGAAGCTTGCTCGCCAGCAGCAGGCCGGCGCAGAGCCCGGCGAGCATCGCGAGGCCACCGAGTCGCGGTGTCGGCTCATCGTGGACGTCGCGATCGCGCACCTCCGCCATCGCGCCCCAGCGCAGCGCGAGCGCACGCGCAAGCGGGGTGACGAGGTAGGTCACGGCCGCAGCCGCGACGAGGCAGAGGAGGTATTCGCGCACGGGAAGGCGCCTAGACCCCGACCGGAGTCTCGGCGTAGGCGGGGAATCGGCGCACGAGAGTGTCGACCTCCCCCGCCACCGTGTCGGCGCTCGCGGGGTCGGTGACCGCCCGGGCGATCAGCCGACCGATCTCGGCCATCTCCGTCTCCTGCATGCCCTGGGTCGTCACCGAGGGCGTGCCGACGCGGATACCCGAGGCGACCGCGGGAGGCTGGGGGTCGTAGGGGATGGCGTTCTTGTTGAGCGTGATGCGGGCAGCGTCGCAGCGGACCTCGGCGTCCGCCCCGGTCACGCCGACGCCGCGGAGGTCGATGAGCGCGAGGTGGGTGTCGGTGCCCCCGCTCACCGGGCGCATGCCCTCGTCCGCCAGGGTCGCCGTGAGCGCCTGGGCGTTGCGGATCACCTGCGCGGCGTAGGCCTGGTACTCCGGCGTGCTCGCCTCCTTGAGGGCGACCGCCTTGGCTGCGACGGCG
>CAZLNF010000235.1:0-2726 GCA_964560885.1 uncultured Actinomyces sp.
TGGCCGCGCGGGTCTGCCAAGCCGCCCCTGTCGGGCTCGAACTTTGGGTGGAAAAGGCCCTAGGAGGGCACTATCTACCCAAAGTTCGGCTAGCCCTGTCGGGTTCGCCCGACCAGGGGCGCGAGGAGGGTGATTGGACCGGTCGATACCGGGCCACGTACACTCCCGTAGCCGGTGGCTTTCCCACCCTGTCGACGCCTGCCCGCAGGTGCCTATCAGGGGCGTGAGTCGCCTGAGGGCCGTAGCTCAATTGGTAGAGTCCCGGTCTCCAAAACCGGTGGTTGGGGGTTCGAGTCCCTCCGGCCCTGCTCCACGCTCGACAGCTCAGATCCACGCTCTAACCGCATGACGACAGGAAGGTCACGTGAGCAGCGAAGCGCGCAGTGACGCCAAGTTGTCCCTTTTTGGGCGGCTTGCTCTCTTCCTGCGCCAGGTGGTGGCCGAGCTTCGCAAGGTGATTTGGCCGACCCGCAAGGAGTTGGTCACCTACACCATCGTGGTCATCGTCTTCGTTGCGGTGATGGCGGCGATCGTGGCCGCGTACGACTACGTCTTCACCCGAGGGGTGCTCTTCATCTTCGGATGAGCCCCGAGCAGCAGGAGCCCTGACACCCGTGACCGACACCCCCTCTACCGAGTCCGCTGACGCCGCGACGGCGCCCGCGCTCGTCTTCCAGACCGAAGGTGCCGATGTGGCACCGGAGACTTACGTCGGCGATGCCGTCGAGGAGGTCGTGGTCGACGAGGTCATCGCAGAGGTCGCCATCGACGAGCTCGTCGCCGAGGCTGAGGCTGTCGCTGAGGTCGTCGCTGAGGTCGAGGACGAGGTCGAGGCTGTCGCTGAGGCCGAGGACGAGGTCGAAGAAGAAGATCCCGTGGAGGCCTTCCGCGAGCAGATGCGCATGGCCGTGGGCGAGTGGTTCGTCGTGCACTCCTACGCCGGCTACGAGAATCGCGTGAAGTCCAATCTCGAGACCCGCATCACGTCCCTCAACATGGAGGACTACATCTTCCAGGTTGAGGTGCCGATGGAAGAGGTCACCGAGATCAAGCAGGGCCAGCGCAAGTTGGTGCGTCGCACGAAGTTCCCCGGATACGTGCTGGTCCGCATGGATCTCACGGATGAGTCCTGGGGCGCCGTGCGCCATACGCCCGGCGTGACGGGCTTTGTCGGGCACGGGCATCAGCCGTCGCCGTTGTCCTTGGACGAGGTCGTGGCGATTCTTGCTCCCGCCCCGGAGCGCAAGGCCGGAGTACCGGCGGCAGCGGGTGCGACCCCCGGTGCTGCACCGACCGAGGTCCGCGTCGTCGACTTCTCGGTGGGCGACTCCGTCACCGTGGTCGACGGCCCCTTCGCCACCCTGCACGCCACCGTCTCCGAGATCAACATCGAGGCTCAGAAGGTCACCGGCCTCGTCGAGATCTTCGGACGAGAGACCCCCGTCGAACTGGCCTTCAGCCAGATCCAGAAGAACTGACAGCAGCGAGGACATCACCATGGCACCCAAGAAGAAGATCTCCGGCATGATCAAGCTCCAGATCCAGGCCGGTCAGGCGAACCCCGCGCCTCCGGTGGGTCCTGCCCTCGGCCAGCACGGCGTCAACATCATGGACTTCTGCAAGGCCTACAACGCCGCCACCGAGAATCAGCGCGGCCAGGTGATCCCCGTGGAGATCACGGTCTACGAGGACCGCTCCTTCGACTTCACCCTCAAGACGCCCCCGGCCTCGCGCCTCATCCTCAAGGCTGCCGGACTCGAGAAGGGGTCGGGCGCGCCACCCAAGGTCGCCGGCTCCATCACCCGCGCCCAGGTCCGCGAGATCGCCGAGACCAAGATGCCGGACCTCAACGCCAACGACGTCGACGCCGCGATGAAGATCATCGAAGGCACCGCTCGCCAGATGGGTGTCACCGTCAGCGAGTAGCCACAAGGATTCCCGCCGCGCCGCGGCGGGTGTGGGAGGGCCGAGCGCGGCCCGCCGACCACAACCTCCATCACGATGGGAGCAGCAATGAAGCGCAGCAAGGCATACCGCCAGGCGCTGGAGTTGATCGACGCCGATCGCCTCTACGCCCCGCAGGCGGCCATGGCAATCGCCAAGGAGACCGCAAAGACCAAGTTCGATCCGGCCATTGAGGTCTCAATGCGCCTCGGGGTCGACCCGCGCAAGGCCGATCAGATGGTGCGCGGCACGGTCAACCTTCCCCACGGCACGGGCAAGACCGCCCGCGTCATCGTCTTCGCCGCGGGCGAGAAGGCTGAGGAGGCTCGCGCCGCCGGTGCCGACGAGGTCGGCAGCGACGAGCTCATCGAGCGCGTAGCGGGCGGCTGGACGGACTTCGACGCGGCCGTGTCTACGCCTGACCTCATGGGCAAGGTCGGTCGACTGGGCAAGGTGCTCGGCCCCCGTGGCCTCATGCCCAACCCGAAGACCGGCACGGTGACCATGGATGTCGCCAAGGCCGTGGAGGACATCAAGGGTGGCAAGATCGAGTTCCGCGTCGACAAGAACTCCAACCTGCACTTCCCCGTGGGACGCGCCTCCTTCAGCGAGGCCCAGCTCACCGACAACTACCTGGCTGCCCTCGACGAGATCCTGCGGGCGAAGCCGTCGGCGGCCAAGGGCCGCTACGTCAAGAAGGTCACCGTCTCCGCCACCATGGGCCCCGGCATTCCCGTGGACCCGCAGGCCACCTCGCGCGGCGACGCAACCGAGTAAGCCCG
>CAZLNF010000236.1:0-2723 GCA_964560885.1 uncultured Actinomyces sp.
TCGACGCGGTCGGCAACTCCACCAAGGCCATCACCAAGGGCATCGCCATCGCGACAGCCGTGCTCGCCGCGACCGCACTCTTCGGTGCCTTCCGCGACGCCGTCGTCGGCGCGACCGCCAGTGCGGGAGCATCCGCGGGTGAGTCAATCCGCAGCATCTCCGACCTTCTGCAGTACTCCGGCGTCCTTGACGTGGCCAACCCGTCCAACCTGGTCGGCCTCATCATCGGCGCGTCGGTGGTCTTCCTCTTCTCTGGCCTCGCGATCAACGCCGTGTCGCGTGCGGCGGGCGCGGTCATCTTCGAGGTGCGCCGCCAGTTCCGCGAGCATCCCGGCATCATGGAGGGCACGGAGAAGCCGGAGTACGGCAAGGTCGTCGACATCGTCACGCGCGACTCGCTGCGCGAGCTCATCACGCCCGGGCTCCTCGCCGTCCTTGCGCCGATCGCGGTCGGCTTCGGCCTCGGTGTCGGCGCGCTTGGCGCCTACCTCGCAGGCACGATCGCCACGGGTGTGCTGATGGCAGTCTTCCTCTCCAACTCCGGTGGTGCTTGGGACAACGCCAAGAAGTACGTCGAGGACGGCCACTTCGGTGGCAAGGGCTCCGAGGCGCACTCCGCGACGGTCATCGGCGACACGGTCGGCGATCCCTTCAAGGACACCGCTGGCCCGGCTATCAACCCGCTCATCAAGGTGATGAACCTCGTCGCGCTGCTCATCGCGCCCGCGGTCGTGGCCCTGAGCATCGGCGAGGGTGCCAACACCGCGCTGCGCTGGGCCATCGCCATCGGGGCCACCCTCATCATCGTGGGCTCGGTGATCTTCTCGAAGCGCCGCCCGATCGCGGTCGGCGAGGAGCAGATCAACGCCCCCGCCGCCTAGGCGTCCCGTATAGCGGAACGACCGTCCCGGTGCTCACCCCCGTAGGGGGTGGGACCGGGCGGCAGGGGTCGGCATTTGACAGCGGCACCCCCGGGCTGCGCAGACTCCCAACGGTCCCGCCAGTCCCACGGCGGAGAAGACAGGAGCGGAAGTGGCTGCGGAGCGCGTGCTCGTCATCGTCGAGTCGCCGGCGAAGGCCAAGACGATCGAGGGCTACCTCAACGGTCGTGGATCCCGGGATTTCCGGGTCAAGGCGTCGGTCGGCCACGTGCGCGATCTCGCCAGCCGGGCGTCGGAGCTCCCCGAGGGTCTGCGCAAGGAGCCCTGGTCGAAGTACGCCGTCAACACCGACGACGGCTTCACCCCCTTCTACGTCGTACATGCCAATAAGAAGGCGACGATCGCGGAGCTGAAGCAGGAGCTCAAGAACGCCTCCGAGTTGCTCCTCGCCACAGACGAGGACCGCGAGGGCGAGGCCATCGCCTGGCACCTGCTCGAGGTGCTCAAGCCGAAGGTCCCCGTGCGCCGCATGGTCTTCCACGAGATCACCGAGCACGCCATCTCCGATGCCCTCGAGCAGACGCGCGAACTCGACATGAAGCTCGTCGATGCGCAAGAGACGCGACGCATCGTCGATCGGCTCTACGGCTACCCCGTCTCCGAGGTGCTCTGGAAGAAGATCGGTCGCGATGCTCGCTCGGCAGGCCGCGTGCAATCGGTCGCCGTTCGACTTGTCGTGGACCGCGAGCGTGAGCGCATCGCCTTCGTCTCTGCTTCCTACTGGGACCTGACGGCGACCTTTGATCCCGGAGCCTTCTCTGCCCGACTCAACCTCGTCGAGGGCAAGCGCCTGGCTACCGGGCGGGACTTCGACGACCGCGGCCAGCTCACCGGCCGCGACTGCGTGGTGCTCGACGAGTCGGGGGCTCAATCGCTCGCCACCGCGCTCGAGGGGGTGGACTACACCGTCCGCTCCGTCGTTGAGAAGCCGGGCAAGCGCAGTCCCAAGGCCCCCTTCATGACCTCGACGCTCCAGCAGGAGGCCTCGCGGCGATTCCGCTGGAATGCGCAGCGCACGATGCGCGTCGCGCAGGGCCTCTACGAGCGCGGCTACATCACCTACATGCGCACCGACTCCACGACGCTCTCTGAGACCGCGGTGACCGCCGCTCGTGCCCAGGCCGCGGAGCTCTACGGCCACGATCACGTCGCCGAGTCACCGCGCCGCTATGACCGCAAGGTCAAGAATGCCCAGGAGGCTCACGAGGCCATCCGTCCCGCGGGTGATGCCTTCCGCACCCCGGGTGAGGTGCAGCGCGAGTTGAGCGCCGATGAGTTCGCCCTCTATGACCTCATCTGGAAGCGCACCCTCGCGTCGCAGATGGCCGACGCCCGAGTCGCGACCACGACCGTCACGATCGGCGCGGTCGCATCGGATGGCCGCGATGTCGAATTCACCGCATCGGGCACCGTCACGCTCTTCGCCGGCTTCAAGGCCGCCTACGAGGACACGCGTGAGGAGGACTCCGAGGATGAGTCCGAGCGCGTGCTGCCCGTGCTGCGCGAGGGCCAGACCGTGGCGGCCGCGGACATGACGGCCGATGGCCACTCCACCAACCCGCCTGCGCGATTCACTGAGGCATCCCTCACGGCCAAGCTCGAGGAGCTCGGCATCGGTCGTCCCTCGACCTACGCCGCGATCATGGGCACGATCGTCGACCGCGGCTACGTCTGGAAGAAGGGATCGGCGCTGATCCCGTCGTTCCTTGCCTTCGCTGTCATCCGCCTGCTCGAGGAGCACTTCAGCGAGCTGGTCGACTACCGCTTCACGGCGCGCATGGA
>CAZLNF010000237.1:0-2713 GCA_964560885.1 uncultured Actinomyces sp.
CGGCTCGGGGTGACGTGGAAGCTAGGCGAGCGCTCGTCGTGGAAGGGACACAGGCCCTTGAGGGAGCCGCCACCCGCCGGCTTCAGGGCGACGTAATCCCGCACGATCTCGTCGATGCGGGCCTTTTCGCGCACGAGGGCGACATCCTCGTCCCTGATGCGCCCCGCCATGACCCGATCCTAGGTCGCCCCGCGGATCCCCGACGCCGGCTATCCCCCGGCCTAGCGGCAGAGGCGAGCGTGCCAGGTCACAGCGCTGGCGTCCGTGAGGCTGGAGACCTGGTCGATCACGACCCTCAGACGCCCACCGTCGTCCGCGGCCGCATCGAACTCCGGGGCGATCCATGGCTCGAGGTCGCGGCCACCGCGCAGCACGAGCGCGGAGACGAGCTCGGCGAGCATCTCGCGCTGGCGGGCGTATTCGACATCCGCGCCGGCACGGTTCATCACGTAGATCGCGGTCATCGCCTTGAGCGCCGCCACCTCCGCGCGCACACCGTCGGGGACCACGAGGTTGGCGGAGTAACGCGTGAGCCGCTCCCCGGGGTACGCCTCGCGCGTCGCGCGCTCCGCTGCCGCGCAGAAGCGACCGATGAGACGCGAAGTCGCCGTCTTGAGAGCGGCCAGGTCGCGCTGCGATCCGTCGTACGACGAGGGCCAATAGTCCAGTGCGAGAAGGCGATCGAGTGCTGCGCCGATCGACGCCGGATCGACAAGCGGGAGGTAGCCGCGATGGGCGACATCCATGATGTTCTCGCGCTCGGTGGCCGACGTGAACATCTCGAGCGTGATGAGGCCCGCGTGGAGGGCGTCCTCGAGGTCGTGCACGGAGTAGGCCACATCGTCGGCCCAGTCCATGACCTGCTCCTCGAGGCAGGTCCGCTCGCCCGGGGCACCCTCGCGCAGCCAGTGGAAGATCTCGGCATCGTCGGCGTAGTAGCCGAACTTGTGCGACTGCCCGCCCAGGTCGGATCCGCGCCGGTCATCGATCGTCGAGGGATCTCGTCGCGGCCAGGGATACTTGCACGAGGCATCCAGCGATGCCCTCGTGAGATCGAGGCCCACGCTGCGACCCGTGGCGGGATCGATCACCTTGGCTTCGAGTCTCGTCATCACGCGCAGGGTCTGGGCATTGCCCTCGAATCCGCCAATGGACTCGGAGAGGCGATTGAGTTCGCCCTCGCCGTTGTGACCAAAGGGTGGGTGACCCAGGTCGTGTGCGAGACCTGCCACGTCGACGAGGTCGGGGTCGCATCCCAGTGCCGCACCCATCTCGCGCGCGATCTGCGCCACCTCGAGCGTGTGCGTGAGTCGCGTGCGGGGGAAGTCGGCACTGCCGGCCACGAGGACCTGGGTGGTCGCTGCAAGCCGGCGCAGGCCAGCCGAGTGCAGGACCCTTGCACGGTCCCGCGTGAAGGGCGAGCGCTCACTCGGACTGTCGTGCACCCACCGCTCGACGTCAGCGGGGGTGTAGCCCGGTGGAATGCTCACGCCCCGACCCTAGTCGTCGGGGCCGACGACGGCCGCTAGCGACTGTCCGACTGGACCGATGGCCGGAGTCTCGCTCAGCCGCCGCTCACGGAGAGTTCGGCCTCACGCACGGATGCCGCGCTTGCCGAATCGAGGAACGGCGAGTCCAGCCAGCCATCCGGAAGCGACGGTGGGCGCTCACCTCCGGTGCGGCCACGCGGGGACGACATGACGACCTCATCCGGCGGCTGGTCGGGGTCGATCTGGGCCAGCCAGTCGTCGAGTTCGCCGAGGGAGCCGACATTGGCGAGCCCGAGCCGCACCTGGCGCTTGACGGAGTAGCCCTTGAAGTACCAGGCGACGTGCTTGCGGATCTCGCGGGAGCCGGTGTATTCGCCGAACGCCTCGATGAGGAGTTCGGCATGCCTCCTAAAGGTGGCCATGACGACCTGCAGATCGGGATCCGCGGGGACCCGCTCCCCCGCGAATGCCGCGACAAGTTGCCCGAAGAGCCAGGGGCGCCCCAGGCAGCCACGGCCGACAACGACTCCGGCGCACCCGGTCTCGGCCACCATCGCCAGCGCGTCATCGGCGCTGAAGATGTCGCCATTGCCCAGCACCGGGAAGCCGTCGAGTGCCTCCACGAGCCTGCTGATCGCCGACCAATCAGCGGTGCCGGAGTACATCTGCGCGGCCGTACGGCCGTGGAGCGCAACCCAGGCGACACCTGCGTCGCGCGCGGTGCGACCCGCATCCAGATAGGTGAGATGGTCGTCATCGATTCCCTTGCGCATCTTCACTGTCACGGGCACACGGCCATCAGCTGCTGCCACGGCCGCGTGCACGATGTCGGAGAAGAGGTCGCGCTTCCAGGGCAGCGCGCTGCCCCCGCCCTTGCGCGTCACTTTGGGCACCGGGCAGCCGAAGTTGAGGTCCACGTGGTCGGCCATGTCTTCACCGACGACGATGCGGACCGCCTCGGCGACGACCGTGGGGTCCACGCCGTAGAGCTGCACTGAGCGCGGCGACTCATCGGGATCGAAGCGGACCATGTCGAGTGTGGCTTCGTGACGCTCGACCAGAGCGCGGGAGGTCACCATCTCACTCACATAGAGCCCCGCACCCTGCTCACGGCACAGGCGCCGGAAGGCCCGGTTGGTGATCCCCGCCATGGGCGCAAGCACGACGGGTGGATCCACCGTGAATCCGCCGGCGACGAGGGGGGCCATGCGGCCATTGTCGCG
>CAZLNF010000238.1:0-2695 GCA_964560885.1 uncultured Actinomyces sp.
GCAAAGGGGACCCAGAAGGCAGCCGTGTCACCGAGCGCGGCGATGAGCAGTGATCCCGCAAGTGGACCGACGATCCAACCCACGCTGAAGATTCCCTCATGCAGTCCGTTGAGCCGGGTCACCTCCATGCCGCTGGCGGCGGCGACGTCGGGGATGAGGGCGCGTCGTGCGGTGTAGCCGGCAGGATCGAAGACCGCGCCGAGCATGGCGAGCGCGAGGATGATCGCGAGGTTGAGATCGGTGACCATGGCCACGAGGGGGATCGCGGCGACGGAGATCGCGGAGAGGATGTCGGAGACGATGCTCACGATCCGGCGGCCGAAGTGATCAACCGCCCATCCCGCAAGCGGGCTCGCGATGATCCCGGGAAGTGCGGAGAGAGCGGCCACGAGACCCGCTGCAGTGACTGATCCGGTGCGTTGCAAGACCAGCCAGGGGATCGCGATGGTGACGACGCCGTTGGACATCCCCGACAGCAGGTTGGTCGTCTCCAGGAGTGCGATCGGTGTCCAGCGGATGCCTGACCTCATGCGGGAACGCGACTACTCACCTGCACGGGCAGGGAGCGAAGTCCGTGGATCACCCGGCCCGGGTTGGGGACCGGCTCGCCGGCGATCCGCCATGCGTGCGGATCGGGGAAGCGGGCGAAGAGCGTGCGCCAGGCCACCTCGGCCTCCATGCGGGCCAGGGCCGCGCCGAGGCAGTGATGGATGCCAAATCCGAAGGCCAGGTGCTTGCGCGCATTCGGGCGGTGGATGTCGAAGCGGGAGGGATCCTCGAAGACCTTCGGGTCGCGGTTGGCGCCGACGATCATGAGCACGATCGTGTCGCTTTCGTCGAGCACTTCACCGCCGGGCAGCTCGATGGGAGCGAGCGCGGTGCGCCAGGTGTACTGCACCGGGCTGACGTAGCGAAGCGCCTCCTCGACCATGTCAGGGATGAGCTCCGGGTCGGCGAGGACCTCCGCGAACTGATCGGGGTGACGCAGTAGCACCTCGGTGCCGGCGCCGAGGAGGTTGACCGTCGTCTCAAAGCCGGCGAACAGCAGGAAGGACGCCGTAGCGACGATGTCGCGGTCGTCGAGGCGATCCCCGTCGACCTCTGCCGTCGCCATCGAACTGAGCAGGTCGCCCGAGGGGTTAGCCCGGCGCTGCTCGAGCAGATTGCCCAGGTATCCGACCAGCGCCTGCGAGGCGGCGTCCATGCGTCGCGCATGGCCGAAGGAGCGCGGCCGGTCCAGCCCCTCGGCGAGGATGTCGCCCCAGGCGCTGAACTGGTTGCGATCCGCATAGGGCACCCCGAGGATCTCGCAGATGACCGCCATGGGCAGAGGAGCGGCTAGGTCGCGCACGAGGTCAAAGGGACGATCATCAGGAAGTGCCTCGACCAGTTGCGCGGCAACCCGCTCCGTGGCATCGCGCCAGCCCTGCATGACCCGGTGGGTGAAGGCTGGCTGCACCAGTCGTCGAATCCGCGCATGAGCTGCACCGTCTTTGGAGATGATGGCGTCGAGGATCGGATCGATGCGGTCCCTCGGCGGTGTCGGGCCGAGGAGAAGCGACTCAAGAAGGTTGCGTGGCTCGGGCATATCTGCTGAAGCGTCAGGGGAGCGCAGAACGGCCGAGCACACCTCGTAGTCGGACGAGTAGACCTCGCCGCCTCGACTCCGAACGATTGGCCCGGTGCGCATGCTGTCCGCGAAGCCGGCCATGTCATCGGTGGTCTCGAGCACGCCGCCCGGATCGCCGAGGAGTGAGTAGGCGCGGCTGAGGGCCCAGACGGCGCTTATGGACGCCCCCCTGTGGAGGTCGCGCTTGACGTTGGCCATCGATCGGGCCTTCTGAGGGGCCATTTCTGTCGACATAACATCTGTTGTACAACACTCGTTGTAGACTCGTCAAATGAGCGTGCGAGACGAGGTCAAGGAGGCGACGATTCGGGTCATCGCCACTGAGGGTGTCCCGGCGGTGACGATCCGCCGAGTGGCTCGCGAAGTGGGCCGCTCGACGTCTGCGATCACGCACTACTTCGCGGATCGCGACGAGTTGCTGCGCGAGGCGGTCAGCGAAACCCTGGCCGAGATGCAGGAGGAGATCGAGGCAATGCTGCTGACGGCCGAGGATCCCCTGGTCACCTTCCTTGAAATGTCCATCGATGCTGACCCCCACGGTGTGTGGGGGGCGATCGTCGCGGCTTCCCGAGTCGGTATCGAACGCGAGATCACCGATCGAGCCTGGGAGTTCGATCAATGGTGGTCGGACCGACTGGTGCACTTGCTCGAAGGTCGATGCGCAAAGGGCATCGACGTGCAGGAGGCGGCCGACGCGATTGGTGTGGTCGTTGAGGGGTTGATCCTGTCGGTGGAAGCGTCTAGCCAAAACTGGGCTCAACGTCAGCGACTTCTCCGCCTTCTCGTAGGGCCGCTCCTCGCGACGAACGCGATGGACGTTCGGCAGGAGCCGGTGTCGGCGGGCTGACGTCGGCGGCAGCGGTAAGTGACTTCGAGCCAGGTCAGGATGGCGAGGCGGAGTTCCTCGTGGGTGTCCCGTTGCTTGTCGTTGAGAAAGTCGTTCTGGAGCGGGGTTGAAAAGGACTCAAGGTCGGCGTTGTCACCTCTGGTCGCGACGCGACGGTCCTCCGCACGAATTCGACGGATCTCACCCACCAAATGAAGGAACCCAGGGGTTCACCCTGG
>CAZLNF010000239.1:0-2690 GCA_964560885.1 uncultured Actinomyces sp.
CATCGGGGAGGTAGACGGTGGTCTTCACAGTCATGCCATACATAGTGCCATACATGGTCGCCTCTCTCAGCCTGAGCGGGCCACCCTCCGGCATTAGTCCCACGCGATCCAGCCCTCGAAATCAGCCTGTGGACGGAGGCATGGGTAGCGTGCGCTCATGACCCCTCGCGCCCTGCGCTACTCCCTGTCCGCGCTCGCCACCGCGCTCCTCGCCACTCCGCTGGTGATCGCATCGGCCGCCCCCGCGTCCGCGCACGCGATCGTCGATCTCAGTGGAGCTCCGGCGTATGCCGGTCGCACATCGACGATGACACTCGAGATCCAGCACGGCTGCCTGCAAAACGAAGCGGGCGTGGACAAGGTCGCGGCGTACTTCAACAAGAATTACGTCAAGGTGGTGCCGCAATCAGTCGACGGGTGGTCCTCCTCGGTCAAGCGCTCGGGCAAGACCACCAAGGTCATCTGGAAGCTCACCGGAGATGTGCCGGCCTTCAACACGCCGACGTTCTTCCCGATGGACATCACTTGGCCCAAGAAGCCCGGGGTCTATGGGCTTCCCGTGCGGCAGTGGTGCGATGGCGCCACGAACATCTGGGATGAGCCCGACGGCCCGGCCACAGCCAACAAGCCGTCCCCGCCGCTCTATCCGCTCCCCCAGGTCAAGGTCCTGCCACCACCTCGCGGCCGCTGACTCGACTCGACGCGGCTAAACGGCAGGGCACTCCTGCGTGATGCTTGCGATCCCCGACGCGTCTCCATCGCCGAGGCTTCCTACGCTCTGCACCTCGGGGTACATCACGTTGGCGCGGGACTCAGCGTGGCCAAGGCCAAGCACATGGCCGAGTTCGTGGACATAGACGTGTGTGAGTGCTGTCGGATCGATGCGCGCCTGCTCGATCGCGTAACCGCGCATCATGATGGCCATGCCGCCGACGATGCGACGCTCCTCAACCAGGACCATCGTCGGCATTGCGAGGCCGACCGCGCCACCGGTGAGGATCGGCACCTGCTTGCGTGTCTTGAAGCCGATGTAGACATGCTGCTCGACCGGTGCAGACCCATCGGCGGGGACGAGGCTGTAGCGCGCTGGGTCGTAGGCGAGGTCCTCACGCCCGGTGAAGACGGCCTTGACGCCCGCGGCATCGGCCCACAGGCGCCAGGCATCGCGCAGGCGCGCGATCTCGCGCCGCGCCTGGGCAGAGGTGAGGCCCCGCGTGTCCGCGCTCCAGGTGATCGGTGCGCAGGTCGCCCATCCGGCCCCGGTCAACTCCCCCTCACCGAAAAAGCTCGAGTAGTCAGGGGAAGCCTGGGCGGCCTGGATCGGTGCCATGCCCAGGGCCAGCGCGAAGACCACGGCGGTCATGACCACCTTGATGACTCTTTGCTGACCGGTCACATGACCAGTGTCACCCCGGGCCCTGCGGGTGTCACGTCGGGCCCACGAAGGACAGTGGACCGCACTTAACCCTCCTCACGACTCCCTCACGAAGAGGAAGGGGTCGCCTCCGAGGCGGTCTGATTCCCCGCATCTGCCGGCTCAGACCTCAGGCCCAGCGCCTTGGCCAGGGGCACCGCCGAGAGCCCGTAGAACGTCACGGTCACCGCGATGATGATGAACGCCGCCGGCAGCAGGTCCTGGGCACCGGGGACCTTGGCGGCCACCAGCACTGCGCCCACGCTGGAGGCGGTGGCGGCCGCGACGATGCCGCGCGGGTCCATGACTCCGATGAACGCCCGCTCCTTGCGCGTGAGCCCGGCGCCGAAGGAGCACAGGAGGCTGATGAGCGGGCGCTGCACGAGGATGAGGAGGACGGCCAGGATGACCGTGGGGATCCAGATGGCCTGCACGGTCGCGAGGGGCACGAGCGCGGAGATCGACACGAAGAGCACGCCGATGCCAATGGTCACGATGGTGTCGAAGAACGCGCTTCCCCGGTCCAAGGACGTGCCCAGCCTCTTGGCCACGCGCGGAGCGGTCATGCCCATGAGCACCGCAGCCAGGAGTCCGCTGTCCTGGGAGACGAGGTTGGCGAGACCGGCCGTGACGAGGACCGACGCCAGCACCACCTGCACGTCGAGAGTTCCGTTGCCTCGCGCAAGGCGGCCGCCGATGACAAAGAGCGCGGTGCCGATCGCGGCGGCCACGACGGCGACAAGGATCCCCCCGAAGAAGATCGCGATGCCCTCGGGGATCGACGTCGAATCGCTGGCCTTGATGATCTGGAAGACCACCACCGCGGCCAGCGCCCCAAGCGGGTCGAGGAGGGTCCCCTCCCAGACGAGCACGCCGCGCACGCGCGCACTCGGGCGCGCGAAGTCGAGGATGGGATTGATGACCGTCGGCCCCGAGACAACGAGAATCGCACCGAGCATCGCTGCGATCGGCCATGGCATGCCGATGATGAAGTGAGCTCCGGCCGCGGCAAGCACGCCGGTGACCGGCGCACCGATCCACACGAGTCGGCGCACGACATTGCGCTCCTTGGCCTGGAGCTTGATCGCAGTCAGGCCCATACCCCCGTTGAAGAGGATGATGGCCACGATGAAGTCGACGGCCGTGGGGAAGATCGGTCCGAGGACCGCCCCCGGCATGTCATCGGGGGCGATGATGCCCAGGAGGAATCCGGCGGGCAGGAGCAGCACGAGCGCAGGGATCCGCAGCTTCGGCGCGATCACCTGGCAGGCCGTCG
>CAZLNF010000240.1:0-2690 GCA_964560885.1 uncultured Actinomyces sp.
CCCACGTCACCGCCGAGACGGCGCCCATCGTGGGCCGGTCGGCACGCAATCGCTTCGCCGGCATCGTCACCCGGGTCGTCAAGGACACCGTCATGGCCCAGGTGGAGATCCAGGCGGGCCCGCATCGTCTCGTGTCGCTGCTGAGCGCCGAAGCGGTCGACGAGCTCGGCATCGAGCCCGGATCACTCGCCATCGCCACGGTCAAGGCGACCAATGTCGGCATTGAGGTCCCCGGGACATGAAGGCACATCGAGCACTCAGCGCCGGTGCGGTCATCGGTGCGCTCATTGCCGTCACATCAGCATGTGCACCGCAGTCCTCTTCGATGACCATCACCGTCGGCGCTGCCTCGTCCCTCACCGAGGTTCTCGTGACGATCGGCGAGGACTACATGGCGGCCAACCCCGAGGTCACGGTGACCTTCTCCTTCGCCGGAAGCAGTGCGATTGCCGAGCAGATTCGCAGTGGTGCGCCCCTCGATGCCTTCGCCTCCGCAGGCACGTCGTCCATGGAGCCGCTGGCCACCGAGGGACTCGTCACCGACGTCACGGCGTTCGCCACCAACACGCTCATGATCGCCACTCCCCCGGGCAATCCGGGAGGCGTCACCGGCCTGGCGGACCTCCCGGGAGCCACCGTCCTCGTCTGCCAGGAGCAGGTGCCGTGCGGGGTGGCAGCCGCGAAGCTCTTCGAACTCAACGGCCTCGAGATCACTCCCGCGAGCTTCGAGCCGGATGTGGTGTCCGTGCTGGGCAAGATCGAGGCCGACGAGGCCGACGCCGGCATCGTCTACGTCACCGATGTGCTCTCCAGCGAGGACCGCGTCGAGGGCATCGCCATCCCCGCCGCGGATAACGTCACGACGACGTACCAGGGAGCCGTCGTGCGTGACGCCGCGCAGGCCGAGGCGGCGGCACTCTTCGTCGCGTACCTCACCTCACCGCAGGCGCAGGCCGCACTCGCCGCGGCCGGATTCGCGCCCGCACCATGAGCACGGCTGCACCCGCGCGACGGCGTACGACACCCGTGCCCATCGGCGTCCTCGCCGCAATCGGTGTGGCCTTCCTCGCCATCCCCCTCGTCGGAATCCTGCTCACCACACCGTGGTCGCGCCTGCCCGAGCTCCTCACCTCGCCGGTCGCCGCAGAGGCACTGCGTCTGTCGCTCATCACCTCCCTCAGTGCCACCGCACTCGCGGTGCTCATCGGCGTTCCGCTCGCCTGGGTCCTCGCACGCGCCCACCTGCCCGGTCGCACCTTCATCAGAGCCCTCGTCACCCTGCCGCTGGTCCTCCCGCCGGTCGTCGGCGGCGTGGCCCTGCTGCTTGCCTTCGGCCGGCGCGGACTGGTCGGGCAGTACCTCTACGACTGGTTCGGAGTGCAACTGCCCTTCAGTACGGCGGGCGTGATCATGGCCGAGGCCTTCGTCGCCATGCCCTTCCTCGTCATCACGGTCGAGGGGGCCCTGCGCAGCGCCGATCCACGCTTCGAGGAGGCGGCGGCCACGTTGGGCGCCAAGCGGTGGACGATCCTGCGCCGCATCACGCTGCCTCTCATCGGTCCCGCGCTGCTCGCGGGCACGATTCTGGCGTGGGCACGCGCCCTCGGTGAGTTCGGCGCGACGATCACCTTCGCGGGGAACCTGCCCGGTGTCACGCAGACACTGCCGCTCGCGGTCTACTCGGCCCTCGACACCGATCGCGAGGCCGCCATCGCCCTCAGCCTCGTGCTCCTCGTCGCGTCACTCGCGGTACTGCTACTCCTGCGCGACCGCTACCTGCGCGGCGGCTCCTCATGAGCCTTGACGCGCGCGTGCAACTCGGGCGCGGCGACTTCTCCCTCGATCTCTCACTCGATGCTGCCGACGGCGACACCATCGGCCTGCTCGGTCCTAACGGATCGGGCAAGTCGACAACCCTGCGCTGCCTCGCCGGGCTCGACGCACCGCAGACCGGCCGCATCGACATCGCGGGAGTGACCGTCGTGGACACCGCTCGCGGGATCGATCTGCCTCCCGAGCAGCGCTCGGTGGGCTTCGTCTTCCAGGACTACTTGCTCTTCCCGCACATGTCGGTGCTCGACAACGTCGCCTTCGGCCTGCGCGCCCGCGGGGAAGCCCGTCAGTCAGCCGAGAGGCGCGCACGCGAGTGGCTCGATCGATTGGAGATCGGTGATCTGGCCTCACGCAAGCCCGGCCGGCTCTCGGGCGGCCAGGCGCAGCGGGTCGCACTCGCGCGCGCCCTCGTCATCGAGCCCGATCTGCTCCTGCTCGACGAGCCGCTGGCTGCACTGGATGCGGGCACGCGGGCGTCCGTGCGCTCGCTCCTGCGCCGCCACCTTGCCGACTTCCACGGCGCGGTGGTGATGGTCACGCACGATCCCATGGATGCGATGGTGCTGGCTGACCGCGTCGTCGTGCTCGAGGACGGGCACGCCGTGCAGGCGGGGACTCCCGGCGACGTTGCACGACGGCCGGAGTCGGCCTACGTCGCACAGCTCGTGGGCGTCAACATGCTGCGCGGCCACGCGCACGACGGGGTCGTCGACCTCGATAGCGGTGGCGAGATTCGGATCGCCAATGTCGCGATCTCGGGGCCCGTCATCGTTGCGCTACGCCCCGAGGCCATCTCCGTGCACCTGCAGCATCCCGAGGGCAGCGCGCGCAATGTCTGGCAGTCGCGCGTGAGCAGC
>CAZLNF010000241.1:0-2677 GCA_964560885.1 uncultured Actinomyces sp.
ACAGACAGCGGCACGGACTCAAGAAGGAAGCCACCATGGCGGGACAGAAGATCCGAATCCGGCTCAAGGCCTACGACCATGAGGTCATCGACTCGTCGGCGCGCAAGATCGTCGACACGGTGACCCGCACGGGCGCAAAGGTCGCGGGACCGGTGCCGCTGCCGACCGAGAAGAACGTCTACTGCGTCATCCGGTCGCCCCACAAGTACAAGGACAGTCGAGAGCACTTCGAGATGCGCACTCACAAGCGTCTCATCGACATCCTCGACCCCACACCCAAGACCGTCGACTCGCTCATGCGCCTGGACCTCCCGGCCGGCGTCGATATCGAGATCAAGCTCTAGGACGATGACGATGGACAGGACAGTCAAGGGAGTGCTCGGGCAGAAGCTCGGCATGACCCAGGTATGGGACGAGAACAACCGCGTCGTTCCCGTCACCGTTGTCAAGGCGGGTCCCTGCGTCGTGACGCAGGTGCGCACCCCCGATCACGACGGCTACTCAGCGGTTCAGTTGGGCTTCGGCGCCGTCGATCCGCGCCGCGTCAACAAGCCCGACGCGGGCCACTTCGCCAAGGCCGGTGTCGCACCGCGGCGCCACCTCGTCGAGCTGCGGACCTCCGACGCTTCGGAGTACACCCTCGGCCAGGAGGTCGGCGCTGATGCCTTCGCCGCGGGCGAGGTCGTCGACGTGACCGCCACTAGCAAGGGCAAGGGCTTCGCCGGCACCATGAAGCGTCACGGCTTCTCCGGCGTCGGCGCCTCCCACGGCGCTCACCGCAACCATCGCAAGCCCGGCTCCATCGGCGCCTGCGCCACACCGGGCCGCGTCTTCAAGGGGATGCGGATGTCGGGGCGCATGGGCTCGGTGCGTCATACGACCCAGGGCCTCAAGGTGTACGCCGTGGATCCTGAGCGCGGTCTCCTCCTCATCAAGGGCGCCATCCCCGGCCCCAAGGGCGGTCTCGTGCTCGTCCGCACGACCTCGAAGGCGGTGTCCTCATGAGTTCCGTCAAGGTCCTCGTCCCCGGGGGCAAGGAGCAGGGCAATGTCGATCTCCCCGCGGAGATCTTCGACGTCCAGGTCAACATCCCCCTGATTCACCAGGTGGTCGTCGCGCAGCTCGCCGCCGCCCGCCAGGGCACGCATGACACCAAGTCCCGCGGCGAGGTCAGCGGCGGAGGCAAGAAGCCCTACAAGCAGAAGGGCACCGGCCGCGCCCGCCAAGGCTCCACCCGCGCACCGCAGTTCGTCGGTGGCGGGGTTGTCCATGGCCCGACGCCCAGGTCCTATGACCAGCGCACCCCCAAGAAGATGAAGGCCGCCGCGCTCCGCGGTGCCCTGTCGGATCGAGCCCGCGAGGGTCGGGTCCATGTCGTGGCGTCCCTGGTGGCGGGCGATGAGCCCTCGACCAAGAGCGCTCAGGCCTTCCTCCTCGAGGTCACGGAGCGGCCCAACCTGCTCGTGGTTGTCGAGCGCGATGACGTCGCCTCGTGGCTGAGCGTGCGCAACCTCCCCAACGTGCGCGTGGTGGCCCCTGACCAGCTCAATACCTACGACGTCCTCGTCTCCGATGACGTCATCTTCACGAAGGGTTCCTTCGACACCTTCGTCGCCGGACCCGTCAAGGGTCGCGGCGCCAAGGCCATCGCGACCGAATCGGAGGTGTCGGCATGAGGATCACTGATCCGCGTGACGTCCTGCTCGCCCCCGTGATTTCGGAGAAGAGCTACGGACTCCTCGACGAGAACAAGTACACCTTCATCGTCGCCCCCGACGCCAACAAGACCCAGATCAAGATCGCGGTCGAGCAGGTCTTCGGTGTGCGGGTGACGTCAGTCAACACGATGAACCGCGAGGGTAAGCGCATCCGCACCCGCCGCGGGTTCGGTCGCCGTGCGTCGACGAAGCGGGCCATCGTGTCCGTGGCGCAGGGTGATCGCATCGACATCTTCGGCGGACCGGTCAGCTAGGGCGAGGGACGAACACCATGGGAATCCGCAAGTTCAAGCCGACGACCCCCGGTCGCCGTGGCGCGAGCGTGGCCGACTTCGTCGAGATCACGCGCTCCACGCCCGAGAAGTCGCTCGTCCGTCCGCTGCCCAACAAGGGTGGCCGCAACAACCAGGGCCGGATCACGACCCGTCACCAGGGCGGCGGGCACAAGCGCGCCTACCGCGTCATCGACTTCCGTCGTGCCGACAAGGACGGCGTGCCGGCGAAGGTCGCTCACATCGAGTACGACCCCAACCGCACCGCGCGTATCGCGCTGCTGCACTTCGCGGATGGCGAGAAGCGCTACATCCTCGCGCCCAACAAGCTCAACCAGGGCGACACCGTAGAGACCGGCCCTTCGGCGGACATCAAGCCCGGCAACAACCTGCCGCTGCGCAACATCCCCGTCGGTACCGTCATCCACGCCGTGGAGATTCGCCCCGGTGGTGGCGCCAAGATCGCCCGCTCGGCTGGTGCCAGCGTGCAGCTTGTCGCCAAGGACGGCCCCTACGCCCAGCTGCGCATGCCCTCGGGCGAGATCCGCAACGTCGACCTGCGCTCGCGCGCGACGGTTGGCGAGGTCGGCAATGCCGAGCAGTCCAACATCAACTGGGGCAAGGCCGGCCGCATGCGCTGGAAGGGTCGTCGCCCGACCGTCCGCGGCGTGGCCATGAACCCCGTCG
>CAZLNF010000242.1:0-2674 GCA_964560885.1 uncultured Actinomyces sp.
GACCAGGGGTTGCCGCTGATGGGCGAGACCTCATCAACCTCCGCGCGATCCCAGTAGCGACGCTTGGGCTCGAAGTAGATGACCGGGTCATCGCTGGCGATCGCCTGCTGGATCGTGACGTAGGCCTCCGCCGCGTCGGCGGGTGTGAGCACGCGCAGGCCGGGGGTGTGTGCGAAGTAGGCCTCCGGTGACTCGCTGTGATGCTCGACCGCGCCGATGCCGCCGCCGTAGGGGATGCGGATCACCATCGGCATCGGCGTGATGCCGCCCGAGCGGTAGTGATGCTTGGCCACCATCGTCACGATCTGGTCGAACGCCGGATAGACGAACCCGTCGAACTGGATCTCCAGCACGGGCCGATAGCCGCGCATCGCCAGGCCCACCGCGGTGCCGACGATGCCGCTCTCCGCCAGCGGCGAGTCGATCACGCGGTCCTCGCCGAAGTCCTTCTGCAGTCCGTCCGTCACGCGGAAGACACCGCCGAGTGGGCCGATGTCCTCGCCCATGAGCAGGACCTTCGGATCACCCTCCATCGCGCGGCGCAGGCCCGCATTGAGCGCCTGCACCATCGTCATGGAGGTCGTGGGCGTCATCGACGTCATGACCCCTCCACTGTGGCGAGGTAGTCGGCCATCGCCGCGCGATCGGCGGTCACCTGGCGGTGCGGCTCGGCGTAGACATGGTCGAACATCCCGAGCGGATCGGGATCGGCCATGCCGCGGATCGCCTCGCGCAGTCGCTCACCGAGCGCATCGGCCTCGGCGTCAACCTCGGCGACGAAGGCGGGGTCGAGCGCACCGACCCGCTCCATGTGACGGCGCAGCCGGTCGAGCGGGTCGAGCGATGCCCAGTGGTCGAGCTCAGCCTCATCGCGATAGCGCGTGGGGTCATCCGACGTGGTGTGCGGGCCGCGGCGATAGGTGACGGCTTCGATGAACGCCGGGCCACCGCCCTCGCGCGCGCGATCGAGCACCGCGCGGGTCACCGCCAGCGCCGCGAGCACGTCGTTGCCGTCGATGCGCACCGAGGGGATGCCATAGCCCGCGGCTCGCGTCGCGAGCGGTGCCCGGGACTGGCGCGTGACGGGGACCGAGATCGCCCACTGGTTGTTCTGCACGAGAAAGACGACGGGGGCATTGAAGGCAGCGGCGAAGACCATGGCCTCATGCACGTCACCCGTGCTCGTCGCGCCGTCGCCGAAGCAGGAGAGCACGGCCTCATCGGCGCCATCGCGCTGGATGCCCATGGCGTAGCCCACGGAGTGCAGTGCGTGGGAACCGATGACGATGGTGAAGATGCCGAGTCCGACGCGGCGCGGATCCCAACTCGCGTGGCTGGTGCCGCGGTAGAGGTGCAGGAGCTCGACCGGATCGACCCCGCGCACATGGAAGATCCCCAACTCGCGATACGTCGTAAAGCCGTAGTCGGAGGGACGCATGGCATGGGCGGCACCGATCTGCACGCCCTCCTGGCCGAGGACGGGACACCACAGCCCAAGCTCGCCGGTGCGCTGAAGTGCCGTCGACTCGATATCGGTACGTCGCGTGAGGACGATGTCGCGATAGAGCTGGCGCAGGAGGTCGGGACTGACCTCGATCGGATAGTCAGGATGCGCGCGGAATTCGCCCTCGGGCGTGAGCAATCGGATGACGTCTTCGGTCATGGTGTGGACCCTCTCGTCGTGGGCCTCGTGAGCCCACAGACATCCAAGCACCCGACCCCGCCTACAGGAAGGACTTCTCGCCCGTCGCGATCCCAGGGAACTGGGCGGATGCGGTCCGTCGCCCTTCGTCCCATACTGGCAGCGTGACCAGGACATCTACCGCTTGGCAGCCGCTCAAGGGCAATGGACGTGGGCGCATGGCCGCCCTCATCGCGGCCGCCGCAGCCGTCGTGCTCCTCGTTACATCGACACCAGCGCTGGCTCACCAGCCGGTGCAGTTGACCTCGGCGGACCGGACGCCAGCGAGTGGTCCGCTCCTCGTCGACGGCACGGTGTCCTTCGCGGTCTACGCCGCCGTGCGTGACGGTGCGACGCGTGGATTCCGCGTCGGGATGCGAGCAGGCCAGCGCCTCGAGGTGCAGTTGCTCATCCCTGATCGCGCACCTGCTAATCGGCTGGCGAGCAGTCAACTACCCCTCGTGACGGTCATCGATCCCGCGGGTCGGCGCACCACCTTGACGATCGACGAACGCACGCCGTTCTACGAGCCCTACTCGGGCACGTCCTACCTCTATCTCGCGCGACTGACGCAGTCCGCGCAATCAGGGACCTACCAGGTCATCGTGAAGGGGCGCGACAAGGTCAAGGTGCCGGTGGTCATCGGCGTGGGCTACCGCGAGGTGCCCGGCGAAGTACGCAACTAACTCGGCTGCCGCCGACAACCACCTCAGTTCTTGCCAGTTACGGCGACTTCCGTGTGTAAGGAAGTCGCCGTAACTGGCAGAGAGTGAATCGAGTGGCTCAGATACCGAGGATCTTGGCCTTGGCGGCCGCGAACTCCTCGTCCGTGAGCAGACCCTTCTCCTTGAGGGCGCCGAGGCGCTCGATCTCGGCGACGGCATCCACCTCGGGCTCGGCCGCGGGTGCGGCAGCGGCCTGCTGGCTGGCTTCCTTGTCCGCCTGCTTGTCGGCCTGCTTCTGGGCGACGCGACCGCTCACGGCGGTGGCGGT
>CAZLNF010000243.1:0-2649 GCA_964560885.1 uncultured Actinomyces sp.
GTCGTGTGGCGCCCGGATGACGTGGACCCCATCGATGGTCTCGCGGGAGGGGACATGATCGGCTGTCTGCGTCAAGACGATGACATCGTCACCGCGCTTGGCCTGTGCATGCGTCAGCGACTGCACGTGACGACCGAGGCCGCCGTAGATGATCGGGGGGTATTCCCACGACACGTGCAGCACGCGCATCGGGTGAGCATAGGGCTAGACGAGTGAGGTATCGCTGAGGAAGGACCGCGAGTCCAGGGACCCAAAGGGATGGTCGCGCTCTGCATCGCGCGCGGCATGGCGTGCCGCGTCATCGCGCCGCCCCTCGCGCAATGCCGCTGCGAGCGCGGAGGTGGCGCGCGCGTGCGCGTCGAAGCGGCCTCGTGCGTACTCGGCTGCCGTGTCGTGACTCACCATGAAGGCCCAGTCACTCGACAGTGCGAGCAGGAGTTCGCGCAGCAACTGGTCATGCGGCAGGGAGCGCTCGACGCGCGGGTGGGTGGCATCCAGTGCGGCGAGGGCTTCCTTGGCCAGGGATCCCTGCAGGTCAGCGATGTCTTGCGGCCCGGTCCAGATGTGCCAGTCCTTCCCGAGACCCCACGAGCCCGGCCCCGGGTGCACGCGTCCGGCGGGATCTGCGGTGAGGTCGTCCAGGGTTGTGATCTCTATGCCCGCCTCGGGCATGAGCTCGAGCACCCTCTCGAGCCAGGCCGGTCCCTCATGCCACCAGTGGCCGAAGAGCTCGGTGTCGAAGGCAGCCACGACATGGGGACTACCGATCGTCGTCGGGTCCGCGGCGAGTGCGACGAGTCGCTCGCGCACCACGTCGACGAAGTCGTGCGCGTCATGCTCCACGCGAGCCCGCGCCGCGAGCGGGTCGTAGGGCGCCTTGTCGTGTGGCTCGACATGCTGCCCCGTGACCCGTGCGGGCCGGAATCCCCACTCGTGGTCGAAGGTGTGGAAGTCGCGGTACCACCGGTCACCGGGGTACCCCCGCTTCGGCGACCACACGCGGTAGGTGACCTCCAGGTCGCGGCCGAGCACGCGCACGTCGCTGTCGCCGAGCAGCCAGGCCGCGCTGGTGGTGGCCCCGGCACCGAGGAGGCTCGGTCCATCCAGCACGACATGCTCCACGCCGGACCGCGCGAAGAGCTCCTCCATCCCCGGCTCCCAGGCGCACTCGGGCGTCCAGGCTCCGCGTGGGCGCAGGCCGATTCGCCGCACCGAATCCTGCAGGCCTGCCGTCATGCTCGCCAGGGCCAGCCGATCGGGGACGAGGGGGGTGAAGGTGTGGGTGAGTGGACCGCCCAGCATCTCGATGACCCCGGCGTCGACGAGGGGGCGCAGGGCAGCGGAGCCACCTGCGCTCCAGTGCGCGTTGAAGTCGGTCAGGGCACGACTCGCGTCGGCGTACTCGCGCTCTCCCACATTTCGGCGTGAGTCCTGTCGCGCTGTTGCCATGCCGGCTGCGCGCGCCTGCCAGTAGCCGAGCCAGGTGTGGTGCGCGCCGATCATGCACGGGTCATCCCATTGGGCCGCGACGATGGGGGTCACTCCCAGGGTGAGTTGACGACGGTGCCCGAGTGCCGCTCTGCGGCGGAGCATGGCGAAGAGCGGCTGGTACGACGTCGCCCACGCCTGGTGCAGCCACTCCTCGCCGACAGGCCAGGTGCCGTGGTGCGCGACCCAGGGCAGGTGCGTGTGCAGGACGAGGGCGAAGCGCCCCAGGGGCGCCGTCACGCGCTCACCCGCGCGATCGCGAGGAGGTCCTGCGCCTGGGCCATCCGCGCGCCCTCCGCGGCGACGGGCTCCGCGTCGATGACGAAGTCATTCGCGGTGACCTGGCTGATGGTGTCGCGCAGATCCTCGGGCCAGGCTCCCTCCAGTGATGCGGTCACCTGCGCGCTCACGATGGAGCCGTGTCGCTTCTCCCAGTCGGTGAGCCGTGGGCCGTGGTGGATTCCTCGCATGTCCACCTCGGTGAAGCCAGCGTCGAGCAGGAGATCGCGTAGCTGCTCGGCATCGAATTCCTCGACGTGGAAGGGATTGATCGGCTTCACTCCGCGGCCGAGCCCGGGGGAGAAGGTGAGGCGTTGAGGTGTCGTGATGATGAGTTCGCCGCCCGGGCGTAGGCAGCGCACGCAATCGCGGAGGAAGCCCTGGAGGTCCCACAGGTGCTCGACCACCTGAAGGCAGGTGATGGCGTCGGTGCTCGCCGTGCGCACCGGGAGCGCCGCGAGGTTGGCTTGGGCCACCGCGATCCGCGGATAGGTGCGTCGCATGTGCACGCAGGCTTCGGTGTCGTACTCCAGTGCGACCGCCGGACGGTGCGCGGAGGACAGCATCGCCGCGCCATAGCCCTCGCCAGCGCCAGCGTCGACGACGATGCGAGCGTGAGCCACACGCTGGGCGACCCAGTGATAGGCCACCTCGTGCCGGGCGAACCAGTACTCCTCGTCGGGCAGGCCGGGGCCCGTCCGCTCCCCGGTGGCTACCAGGCCTACCTCTTCCACGGGGCCAGAGTGCCGCATGGGGCCCCTGGCACGGGCCCCGGGATCTCGACGCGCCGCCGGGGATACTCGCGAGTAACATGACGGCCAAGACCTAATCCGTGAGGAGTGATCGTGAAGATCGCCGTCTGCGTCAAGCAGGTTCCCGACA
>CAZLNF010000244.1:0-2648 GCA_964560885.1 uncultured Actinomyces sp.
GCGAGAAGTCCGGCTCCACACCGGTGGTGTCGCAGTCCATCATGAAGCCGATGGTGCCGGTGGGAGCGAGCACCGATGCCTGCGCGTTGCGCCAGCCGTTGACCTCGCCGATGCGCAAGCACTCGGCCCATTCGCGCTCAGCCACCTTGGTGACGTCGGCATCAAGGCTCGTGGACGTGCGCAGCGCATCGGTGGCCGCCGCGTGCTTGCGCATGACGCGCTTGTGCGCGTCAGCGTTGCGGGCGTATCCCTCGTAGGGGCCGACGATGCCGGCGAGTTCGGCCGAGCGGCGGTAGGACGTGCCGGTCATCACCGACGTGATGGCCGCAGCCAGTGCGCGGCCACCCTCGGAGTCATAGGGCAGGCCCACGGCCATCAGGAGCGCGCCGAGGTTGGCGTAGCCGATGCCCAGCTGTCGGTAGTCGCGCGTGGTGCGGCCGATCGCCTCGGTCGGGAAATCGGCGAAGCAAATGGAGATGTCCATGGCCGTGATGACGAACTCCACCGCGCGGCGGAAGCCCTCGGCATCGAACGTGCCGTCGTCCTTGAGGAACTTCAGCAGGTTGAGCGAGGCGAGGTTGCACGAGGAGTTGTCGAGGCTCATGTATTCGGAGCACGGGTTGGACGCGGTGATGCGGCCAGTCTCGGGGTTGGTGTGCCAGTCGTTGATCGTGTCGTCGTACTGGATGCCCGGGTCGGCGCACGCCCACGCCGCTTCGCTCATCTTGCGGAACAGCCCCTTGGCGTCGACGGACTCGATGACCTCGCCCGTCTTGCGGCCGCGCAGGCCGAAGTCGGGGCCAGCCTCGACGGCCTGCATGACCTCATCGGAGCCGCGGACGGAGTTGTTGGCGTTCTGGTACTGCACCGAAGTGATGTCAGCACCGCCCAGATCCATGTCATAGCCCGCGTCGCGAAGGGCACGGATCTTGTCCTCTTCGCGGACCTTGGTCTCGATGAACTCCTCGATGTCGGGATGGTCGACGTCGAGGACGACCATCTTGGCCGCGCGGCGAGTGGCGCCACCCGACTTGATGGTGCCGGCCGAGGCGTCAGCGCCGCGCATGAACGAGACGGGGCCGGACGCCGTGCCGCCCGAGGAGAGCAGCTCCTTGGAGGAGCGGATGCGCGAGAGATTGAGGCCGGCACCCGAGCCGCCCTTGAAGATCAGGCCCTCCTCGCGGTACCAGTTGAGAATCGAGTCCATGGTGTCGTCGACGGCGAGGATGAAGCAGGCCGAGACCTGCTGCGGGGCCGGCGTGCCGACGTTGAACCAGACGGGTGAGTTGAAGCTGAAGACCTGGTGCAGGAGCATCCAGGTGAGCTCGTGCTCGAAGATCTCCGCATCCTCAGGGGTCGCGAAGTAGCCATACTCGCGGCCGGCCTGGGTGTAGGTGAGCACCACGCGGTCGATGAGCTGGCGCAGGCTCGACTCCCGCGTGTCGCTGCCCACAGCGCCGCGGAAGTACTTGGTGGTGACGATGGTGGAGGCATTGATGCTCCAGAAGTCGGGGAACTCCACGCCGCGCTGCTCGAAGACGGTCTCGCCGGTCTTCCAGTTGGTCTGCACGACATCGCGACGCTCCCACGTCACGTCGTCATAGGGGTGGACACCCGGCGTGGTGAACAGGCGCTTCATGGTCAGCCCTGTGCCCGTGCCGGTGGTGGCGGGGCTGTTGCTCAGATCGGTCATTGCGGGTGTCTCCCTCGGTGGTGTGGGCAATGCGGTCGTGCGTGTCAGTGAGTACTTGGTGTCGCGAGATCAGTCGTATCGAGGTCGGTGGAGCCGTCCAGGAAGTCGGGGTGCGCGGCCAGCTCGGCCTCGGAGCGCAGGAGGGCGATCTCGGCTTCGAAGTCGGCGAGCGACTCGAAGGAGCGATAGACCGACGCGAAGCGGAGGTAAGCCACCTCATCGAGCTCGCGGAGCGGGCCGAGGATCGCGATGCCCACCTCCTCGGCCGGGACCTCGGCCGATCCGGTCGCGCGCAGGGCGTCTTCAACGCGCTGGGCCAGGAGGGCCAGATCGTCATCGCTCACGGGGCGGCCCTGGCAGGCCTTGCGTACACCGGAGACGACCTTGGCGCGGCTGAAGGGCTCGGTGGCTCCGGAGCGCTTGGAGACCGAGAGGACCGCCGTCTCGGCCGTAGTGAAGCGCTTGCCACACTCCTGGCACTCGCGGCGGCGGCGGATCGCCGCACCGTCGTCGGCTGTCCGGGAGTCCAGGACCCGGGAGTCCCCGCCACGGCAATAGGGACAGCGCATCGGGACCTCCCTCCGGCGACAGAAGGGCCACCCGGAGATGGCCCTGTGGGGCTAACTAGGGGGCCATCGGTGGATGACCCTGTGGACGACCTGAGGACAGACTGTGCACTTCCGACCACAACCTGTGGAGGAATTACACCCTTGTCGCTACTAGATGTAGGGGGACATTAGACCCTACCTACGACATCTGCAAGACCCCAAATCGGCGTGTCGCAGTCACCTCCCCCGTCACACCTGCCCCACGAGGCGCGGAGTGTGAACGGGGGCTGACCGGCCGGTTGCGGGTGGGTGGTGGGCCGAGTTCGGGCCCACTGGGCCCGATTCCGCGTTCGCGGCAGGTGTAACCGAGATGCCACGCAAGGAACGCGAGCTGGCACCACCCGAAA
>CAZLNF010000245.1:0-2631 GCA_964560885.1 uncultured Actinomyces sp.
GCCTGGTCGCGCTGCTCGCGGATGTAGTCCCCGAGTGCCTCGATGCGTGCCATGTCTCCATGGTGCCCCCGAGTGCTTGCAATTGCAAGCGGAGCGCTAGCGGGAGCAAGCGTGAGATGGGTCACCCCTAGCCCTCACTCAGCCGGTCGGCAGGGCCCCCGCACTGAGGAGCAGGCCAGCGACCACGACCACGCACCCCGTGAGGCCCAGTCCGGCCGTGAGCCCGAGGATCCGTGGGAAGTCGCCCCGACGCACCCGGGCGAGGACCGCGAGGTGCGCGACGGCGTAGTAGGTGAGGATCGACGCGGCCGACAGGGCAAGGGCGACGGCGATGCCGCCGATGAGCACCACGACCAGCGCGAGAGCCGCGGCCGTGATCTCCGCTCGCGCGGGCACGCCGGTCGATGCACTCACATGAGCCAGGGCCCGTGGCGCATCGCCACCGCGGCCCATGGCAAAGAGCGTGCGCCCGACCCCGGCGATGAGCGACAGCAGGACTGCACCGGCGGCGACAACCGCGCCGATGCGCACGAGGACGTCCATCGCGGTGGATTCGATCGTCGTGGCAATGCTCTCCAAAGGAGCAGCTGAGAGCACCACGCCGCTTGACGCTGCGCGGAGCACGACAACGGCAATCACGGCGTAGACGACGATGATGATGGTGAAGCTCATGACCATCGCGCGCGGAATCGTGTGCGCGGGGTCGCGCACCTCTTCGCCGATCACCGTGATCCTCGCGTATCCCGCAAAGGCGACGAAGAGGATCCCGGCAGCGGCGACAAGGCCGGTGCCGCTCGGGGCGTCGAGAGTGACCGAGGTCGCCCCGGCGACGGTCGATGTCGTCACCGCGAAGACGGCCAGCACCGCAAGGACGAATGCCACGAGCACCGCGGTCACGCGCACGGACTTCACGATGCCCCGGAGGTCGAGGCCGAGTGCCACGACGACGGCCACTAGCCCCACGACGCGCTCGTAGCCCGGCCAGGCGTAGGCACCGATGGTGAGCGCAGCGGCACCCGCGGAAGCGGCCTTGCCGAAGACAAAGGCATAGCCCGCGAGCACTCCCGCAGGACGGGAGAGGTAGGCGCGTCCATAGGCATAGGCACCGCCGGATTCCGGGAGCACGCGTGCGAGGGACGCCGTCGACGTCGCGTTGAGTGCCGCGACCACCGCGGCGATCGCCAGTGCGATGAGCAGACCGGATCCGGCGAGAGCGATCGCGGGAGTCCACGCCGCGAAGACACCGGTGCCGAGCATGGCTCCCAGCCCGACGACGGTGGCTCCCCCCACCCCGAGGACGCGTCGCAACTCCGCCATGGTCAGCCGACCACCGGGACGATCTCGCCCGCGTGGCGCCCCCCGCCGAGAAGCACCTGGCGGGACTGCTGCGCGATGACGTCGTTGTCGACCCCGATCGAGCGCAGGATGCCCGCCATCGCCACGGGCCGTGCTCGCCCGGAGCCATCCTCGATCTTGAGTGCCACCGAGCGCCCATCAGGCAGGACCACGAGGTAGACGGCCTCCGCGCCCTCCTTGATGAGGGATCCCGGCAGCGAACGCTGCAGTGCTGCCGCATCGCGGCGCGTGCCGGCGACCCAATCCGGGTACTCGCGCATCGCAGAGGCCACGCGCTGCGCCGCCGCATCGTCAGACGTTGCGATGGCCGCTCCCATCCGAGCGAGGCCCGCGACAGTCAGCCCGAAGAGAGGCGCACCGCAGCCATCGACCGCGACCGCCCACGGCTCCTCGCCGGCGCGTTCGGCTGTCTCGGCGGCAATCACCTGCTGCAAGGGATGCGCGGGGTCGGTGTAGTCCACGAGGGACCAGTCGTTGACCACGCAGGTGAGCAGCATGGCGGCGTGCTTGCCCGAGCAGTTCATGTACGCCGATGTGGGCTTGCCACCGGCGACCTGCACGCCCAGACGCACGTCGTCGTCGATCGGGAGTTCAGGCGGAGTGAGCAGGCTCGCCTCGTCGAGCTCAGCCATCGCGAGGATCCGGCGCACTCCGTCGAGGTGGAAGTCTTCGCCACTGTGCGATGCGGACGCGAGCGCGAGGAGTTCACCCTCAAGTGGGAGCCCTGAGCGCACCATGGCGGTCGACTGCGCGGGCTTATTGGATGAGCGCGGCAGGATGCGCGCATGGGGGTCGCCCCACGCGCGCTCAATGCTGCCGTCGGGTGCGAGCACGACAGCGTGACCGCGATGCACGCCCTCGACGACACCGCCGCGACGCACCTCGACCAGGATCTCGCTCACGCGCGCATCCTGTCAGGTGACCATCGGGACGCACTCGCTACCGTGCGTCCATGCGAGCCGTGATCCAGCGCGTGGATGGAGCCGATGTCGTCGTCGCGGGCGAGGAGGTGGGCCGCATCGAGGGCCCCGGGCTGCTCATGCTGGTCGGCGTCACGCACACCGATGACGAGAAGACCGCGCGCCGGCTCGCCCAGAAGGCCTACGACCTGCGGATCTTCGACGCGTCGCGCTTCGAGACGGGCATGGAGTCCGGTGGCTCCAAGGAGGTCTCGGCATCCGATCTCGGCCTGCCGGTGCTCGTCGTATCGCAGTTCACTCTGTACGCCGACACCCGCAAGGGACGTCGACCGACCTGGGATGCTGCCGCGCCGGG
>CAZLNF010000246.1:0-2610 GCA_964560885.1 uncultured Actinomyces sp.
TCCAGAAGCTCTACGTCGGCACGTCCGTCGACGGGTCCAAGTGGATATTCGACGCCGATGCGCCGCTCTACACCGCACCGAGCGGCCAGGGTGCCTTCGATCCGGATGCGGTCGTGCTTCCCGATGGCAGCATCCGCGCGTGGTGGGCCCAGGGCACGTCTCCTGACACCGCGGTGGTCGCGGCGGGCACGGTCACCGTCGCCGTGAGCCCGGATCCTGAGCCGGTGGTCCCTGTGCCGCCCACCAAGCCCACGGTCACGACCGGCAAGCCCGGCATCGCGGTCTCGTGGACCTATGCGGTGGGCGCCCCGGCGCCCGACGCATTCGTCATCCAGGTCAAGTCCGGCGCCACGTGGAAGGAGGTCGCTCGCACAGAGGACACGACCGCCTCGGTGACGTGGACGAAGGTCGGCGCCAAGAAGGGGAAGGCCTTCAGCGTGCGCGTGCTTGCAGTCATCGGCGACGAATCAGCGGTCTCGCCTTCGACGCGAGCCACGCGCCCCCGCTAAGGCGCGCTGACCAGGACTAGTCCTTGACGAAGATGTGCACGAGGTCGAGGGCCTCGCGGATGGGCTCCTCGGTGAGGTGCGGCGCGATGCGCTCGCGGAAGCGCACGAAGATCGAGTCGTCCACGGCGACCTCGGCCTCGACGTCGTTCTCGAAGATCCCGATGCCGCGGATGACACCCCCGTCGCGATCGCCCGTGACGAGGATGAGGTCCTCGCTCGGGTTCTCGACACCGAAGGCGTCGGCGAACTCGATGTAGGCGGCCATGACCTCGTCGAAGGCCTCGGGCTTGACGAACATCGTGTACTCGATGACTGTGCTCATGGCCGCACCCTAGGGGGCCCCCGTCTAGGCTCCGCACATGGCCGGCATGTCGCTGCCCCGCAGCATGGATGCGCTCTACGGTCGAGGCATCGAGCGCGGCCTCGTCCTGGGCGGCGGGGGGATCTGGTTCGTTGCCTGGCAGACGGGCTACCTTCGTCGGCTGGAGGAGCTGGGCCTGCGGCTCGGCCTCGCCGATCGCCTTGTGGGCACATCGGCCGGATCCATCGTGGCGAGCATCCTCGCGGGGGAGAAACTCGGCGGCTTTGCGCGCACCGTCGACTTGCTGACGCGTGCACCGGGCCTGCTCGCCCGGCTGGCCTCGAGCGGGCCGCTCGAGCCGAGCTGCCAGCGCGCACTCGATACCTTCCGCGACGCGCGCGACAGCGGGCCGGAGACACTGCGCACCATCGGCTACGCCGCGCTCGCTGCCCGCACACCGACGGCCGACACCACCGCGCGCAACTTCAGCGTGATCCTGCGCATGCGGCGCTGGCCGTCCTCACGTCTGCACATCACCTGCGTCGACACCTACACCGGGGAGCGCTGCGTCATCACTCGTTCGGCTGCCGTGCCGCTCGCGCGGGCCGCCGCGGCGAGCAGTGCCGTCCCGGGCATCTTCGCCCCTCAGCCGATCCAGGATCGCAAGTGCATGGACGGAGGTGTCGCGGGCACAGGCGTCCACCTCGATCTCGTCGCCGGGGCACGCCGCGCCCTCGTCGTCTCCCTCGTCGATGGATCCGAGCCGGATCTCACCTGGGGCACCATGACCCCGGCGACGATCCGCCAGGAGTTTGATGACCTGATCGCTTCCGGCACCGAGGCCCTGCGCATCATCCCGCGCGCCGAGGTGCCCGAGGACGTCATGGACCCGCGTCTGGCGCTCGGTGCCGTGCAGGAGGGACTGGCTCAGGCTGACGACGACTTCGCGATGCTGCGCGACTTTTGGCGCTAGCGCCGTCAGCCATTGCGTCGGGCGAGGGTCCACAGGTACTGCTGGGTGTCCCCGTCCGGCCGGACGTGGTCACTCACGACTCGCTCGACACGCGTGAAGTCGTTGCCGAGCAGCGCATCGACCGCGGTGTCGTCGTAGCGGCGCACGGGAAGACCTGCGCACATCGGCGGACCTTCCGGCCCGAAGAGCCCCAGCACGAGCCATGACCCCGCATGGGTGCCAGCGAGCAGGGTGCTGCGGTACGCCGAGACAGCATCGTCGTCGAGCAGGAAGTGCAGGACGGCTCGGTCATGCCAGAGGTCGTAGGTGCGATCGGGCTCCCAGGTCAGCAGGTCCGCGACGATCCAGTCGACGGTGTCGGCTGCGGGGCCGAGTCGCTGCTGCGCCACGCGCAATCCCACGGGGGAGTGGTCCAGGCAGGTGATGTTGGTGTAGCCCGCGGCGAGCAGATCATCGACGAGGACAGATGCGCCCGTGCCGACGTCGACGATGCTCGCCGAGCGGGACAGCCCCGTCGCCTCGATCAGGCGCATCGACATCGTCGCGTGCGGCTGATACCAACCGCGCGTGGTGTCGCCCGCGGCGTAGGCGGCATCCCAATGCTCCGGTGTCGACGTCGCGCTCACGTACTCAGCCTAGGGGCCGACGTGCTCAGGCCAGCGGGATCGGGATCGTGCCGAGGTCATGCTCGATCACGTCGCGCTCCTCATCGTCGAGCTCGACGGCGAGTCGATAGGAGAGGTTGCGCTCCTCGCGCGCGCTCGGGAAGTCGCCGAGCACGGCGTAGGCGCGCGCCAGCGCCTCGTGCGCCGAGGCCGGGACGAAGT
>CAZLNF010000247.1:0-2610 GCA_964560885.1 uncultured Actinomyces sp.
GCTGTGGTTCTCCGGCATCGGCTGGGTGTGGTTCGAGCCGACCCCGCGCGTCGGCGCGGGGGTCGTGCAGCCGGACTACTCACGCGACCGTGCCGATCAAGACACACCGGAAGCACCCACTCCGGAACCGGTGCCTGAGCCGCAGGTGCCCGAGGCCCAGGCTCCCCTCGGTGGCGCTGATGCGGGTGGTCCACCCAGCCTCGTCATCGTCGCCGCTGCCGCGGGCATCGCCCTCCTTGTCGCACTCCCGATGGTGGCCATCGCGTGGCGGCGCCGGCGTCGCACATCGCTCGCGGAGGGGCGCCAGCGCATCGAGGCCACCTGGCGCGACCTGGGCGAGAGCCTGACGGACCTGGGCTGGACCTGGTCGCGTGCCGACACTCCTCGTGAGGCCGCCAATGCCCTTGCCCGACAGGTGCGCCTGGGTGACCCAGAGCGCGCTGCGCTGCGCCGTCTCGTGTGGTGGATCGAGCAGGTGAGGTATGCACCGCCCACGATCGACGTCGTGGCACCGTCACCGGCAGAGTTGCGCGCTGACCTCACGTGCGTGCGGCGGGCAGCTGATCGCGCGGCCACGCGGCCGCGCCGCATCCGCGCGCGACTCGCGCCGCCCTCGCTATGGGGCGGGGGTCTTCGCGAGAGCAGCGTCGTCGCCGACGAGGTGGCGCAGGTCTAGCGCAGCCGCAGAGTGTCCACGGGCACGCCAGACGCGTGCCGAATGCCTGCGGGGGCTGGAGTATTTGTCAGGTGCCGGGGAGTGGCTACTGGGGGCCGTCGTCGCGGCGCTTGCGCCAGCGATCCTCGAGCCGGTTCATGAAGCCCGGCGACTGCTTCGGTGCACGACGTGGTGCGGTCGCGCCGGGCGTCGCCTGCGGATCGGCCTCGCCCTCCGCCGTGGCCGCAGTCGCGGGCCGGGCGCGCAGTCCGAGGTAGGTGAGCGTCGCACCGACCACCATGACGACGAAGCCAGCGACACCGAGTGGGATGAGCGGCAGGATCGCGCCGAGCATGAGCAGGGTGAAGCCGCCGAGAAGGACGAGGACTCCGAAGGCAGCACGCCCACGGCTTGGCCGTCCAGCGGAGGCACTCCGCAGGGAGGTGGCGAACTTGGGGTCCTCGGCATAGAGGGCGCGCTCCATCTGCTCCAGCAGACGTTGCTCGTGCTCGGACAGCGGCACTGCGGACCTCCCCTCGTGGGCTCTCTCACAGGATAGGCGTGCCGGGCCAGTCTGGAAACCCGGCGGGGTCATTTGCCCGCTGGAACCCCTGATCCGGGCACGAATTCACCCGATCTCAGTCGTCGGCCCAGAGGCGGGCAGGACGGACCACGTCCTGCCCGAAGCGCTCCCGGAGGCGGTCAGCAGCCACCTCGGCGGCCCGCCGATCGACCGGGGACGCCGCCGAGCCGTCATCGAGGGTGAGCTGCTCCACGCTCCCCTGGAGGTCGGCGAGGCCTTCGAGGCGGACCCCGACGAGACGGATCCGGGCTCGCTGGAGGCGCAGGGCGGCGTAGAGGTCGACGGCGGTGTCATAGAGGACCTGGCCGACATCGGTGGGGGCATCGAGGGTGCGTGAGCGGGTGATGGTGGTGAAGTCCGCGAAGCGGATCTTGAGGACCACGGTGCGCCCGCGGATGCCATGGCGCCGTGCTCGCGCGGCGACCTTCTGGGCGAGGCGCAGGATCTCGCGGGCGATGATCTCGGGGTCGTCGACGTCGCGGGCGAAGGTCTCTTCGTTGCCGATGCTCTTCTCCGCGGCATCGGGCACGACCTCGCGATCGTCACGGCCCCAGGCGAGATCGTGGAGGCGCTGGCCGGAGGCCTGGCCGAGCGCGCGCACGAGGGTGTCGGCCGGAGTGTGCGCGATGTCGCCCACGGTGCGCAGGCCGAGGGAAATGAGCCTTTCCTCGGTGCGCTCCCCCACGCCCCAGAGCGCGGCGACGGGCAGGGGGTGCAGGAAGGCGACGACCTGGTCGGCGGGGACGACGAGCATGCCGTCGGGCTTGGCCTGGGTGGAGGCGAGCTTGGCGATGAACTTGGTGGGTGCCACGCCGACACTGCAGGTGATGCGCTGCTCGTCGTAGACGCGTGCGCGGATGAGCTCGGCGATGGACGTGGGCGAGCCGAGTCGGCGCAGCGCTCCGGAGACATCGAGGAAGGCCTCGTCAAGGCTGAGCGGCTCGACGAGCGGGGTGATCGAGGAGAAGATCGCCATGACCCCGGCGCTCACCTCGCCGTAGCGATCGTGGTGCGGCTCGATGACGATGGCATCGGGGGCGACGCGACGCGCGCGGGACATCGGCATGGCGGAGTGCACACCCATGGCGCGGGCCTCATAGGTCGCCGAGAGGACGACACCGCGCTGCCCACCGCCGACGATGACCGGCTTGCCGCGGAGCTCGGGGCGCGTGACGAGCTCGACGGACGCATAGAAGGCATCCATGTCGACGTGTAGGATCGTGCAGCCTGTGTCGTCGGTGCCGAGGCCGGTGGCTCCCGGGACACGGCGCAACTGGCTGCGGCTCATGTCCGACTCCTCATGGGCCCATCCTCGCGCCTACCACCCGCTGCTCCCGGGACTGGAGTGCCACAGTTTCGATGGCGCGCCCTG
>CAZLNF010000248.1:0-2609 GCA_964560885.1 uncultured Actinomyces sp.
TGATCCTCGCCGCGGGAATGCTCGGTGCCGCCACGGTGGTCCCCAATTGGCGTCTTAAGGACGCCGAGCTCTCCTACATCCTCGCGGACAGCCAGCCCCGGCTCATCGTCCTCGGTGCCGCCTTCGCCGATCGCGAGGAGACCATCCGCAGGGCCCTTCCCTCGATCGAGCGCATCGTGCAGCTCGATGACGAGTACGAAGCCTGGCTCGGCGCCGCCCAGCCTGCCGACCCTGCTTCGGACACGTGCCCCGATGCCACGGTGCTCGTGATCTACACATCGGGGACGACGGGCCCGGCCAAGGGTGCGATGTTCAGTCATCGGGGGATCGCTGCCAACGCAGAAGTCTCGCCCATCGTCGCCGATGCCGGACCGGGCGATCGTGTCCTGGTGTCGATGCCGCTCTTTCACATCGGCGGCGCGGGCACCGCACTCGCCGCGATCATCGACGGCGTACCCGTCACGGTGCTGACCGAGCCAACGCCACAGGCCCTCGTCGAGGCAATCGAGGACGGAGCAACTCGTGCCTTCCTCGTCCCCGCCGTCATCGCCCGCATGCTCCATGAGGGGCCACGCGAGCGGAGCGCCCTGGCATCGCTGTCGCTGTTGACCTACGGCGGCTCACCCTGCCCGCGGCCGATTCTGGATGAAGCCCTAGCAGCGATGCCCGACTCCCACATTGTGCAGGTCTACGGCATGACCGAGCTCTGCGGCAGCGTCACGACGCTCTCGGATGCGGCCCATCGCGATACCAAACATCCCGAGCGGCTGGCCGCGGCCGGGCAGGTCGTCCCCGGGGTCGACATGCGCATCGTCGACCCCACGTCACTGTTCGACGTCGAGCCCGGTGAAGTCGGCGAGCTCTGGTTCCTCACGCCGAAGCGCATGTCCGGCTACCTCGGTCAGCCCGAGTCGACTGCGCAGGTGGTCGTCGAAGGCGGCTGGCTGCGCACGGGCGACATGGGTCGCATCGACGAGGAAGGCTTCGTCTTCATCGTCGATCGACTCAAGGACCTCATCATCACCGGCGGCGAGAACGTCTTCAGCCCGGAAGTCGAGTCCGTGATCGTCGACCATCCCTTTGTCGAGGAGGCTTCCGTCATCGGCGTGCCCCATCCCACGATGGGGGAGTCGATCGTCGCCGTCGTCGTGCCCGCTCCAGGTCAGTCGATCGATCCTGAAGGACTGATTGCCTACGCGCGCGAGCGGCTCGCCGGATTCAAGTGCCCACGCGCCGTCGTGGTCGTCAACGAGCTCCCTCGCAACGCTTCGGGCAAGGTGCTCAAGCGGGAGTTACGGGATCAGGTCCAGGCCCGCGGGACCACCACCGCATAGGCGGAGGACACTGTCCTCATGGACCTGCGCCCGCTCCCCAGGGACTACTGGGTGCACCAGATTGAGGACATGGATCCCGAGGTGAAGTGGGCTGAGATCTACGGCATCACGACCGGGCATGAATTCCCCTGGGACAGCCAGCGCGCGACGGAGATCGCACTGGTGCGCACCTACGCCGTACCCGCGATCGCTGAGTTGCTCGCGAGGACCCGCGAATTCATCGACAACGCCGAGAAACGCTACGACGACACCGCGATCATCCTGGTCGAATCGGGCAACTACATCGGTGGGAAGACAGACGATCCAACCCCGATACGCCGACTCAACCGGATGCACGACTCCTACGACATACCCAACGACCAGTTCCTCTACGTGCTGGCGACCTTCGTCGTGATGCCGAAGCGCTGGATCGACCGCTACGGCTACCGCCCTCTCACCTTGGCCGAGGTCGACTCGATGGTCCGCTATTGGCAGCGGATGGGAGAGCTCATGGGCATCGCCGATGTGCCCGCGGACTACGACGGCTTCGCGGATTACCTAGACACCTACGAACGTGAGCACTTTGGATACTCCCCCAGCGGGCGGGCAATCTCCGATGCCACCTTCGACGTCGTGGACTCCTGGTACCCCGCGGCCCTCCGCCCACTCGTCCGCTGGGCGGGCATCGCCATGCTCGACACTCCCCTCCGTCGCGCGCTTGGCTACGACGACCCGCCTGCGATCATCGCCGTCGGAGTCGAGGCTGCACTTCAGGTGCGTAAGCGAGTGATCAAGTGGCTGCCAGCGCGACGCGACTACGTCTCACCCCTCGACCGTCTCCGGCTGCGCACCTACCCCGGGGGCTACGACGTCGCGCAGGTCGGCACCTTCCCCGTGCGCGAGACCCGCTCCTCCTAGGCCTGGCCGATCGCCCGAACAACGAGGTCCATGACCTGGGGATCCCAGGTGATCGAGCGCTCCCACGGCAACTCCATCACCCGTGCGAAGTAGATGCTGTGAACGTCGGGCACCTCGTGGCAGGACGCAGGCGGGAAGACAACCGGATTGGCGTCCACGGCGAAGACACTCGTGCGACTTGCCATTCCGTCGTGGGGATAGGGCTCTCCGGTCCCCGTGAAGTAGGTGCCCGCGATGCGCGTGAGCGCGAGGCCGTCGAGCCCGCGCTCCTTGCCCGCTGCCCACAGCGGAGGGGCAGCGGCCTGCGCCACCAGACGGCCCCCCTGACGTATGTGGCCCATGAGCGAGTAGGCGAAGGACGCTGCTGGCTCGGGCATC
>CAZLNF010000249.1:0-2604 GCA_964560885.1 uncultured Actinomyces sp.
GGTGGTGCGCCCTGGGCGGGCAGGACTCGGCGTGCCCGGGGCGGCCAGCCTGGCGGCCGACCTCGGAAATGTAACAGAAGGGTCACGAGCCCGCCTCCGGACCCGCGGGACGGGCTCGTCCTGCGGGCGCCGTGACCACCTCCTGCCCGGTTGCCCGCCCTCCGGTGGCGGACTCTGGTCGGGGCCCCGTCAGGGGGTCGTGAGGGGAAGGGATCTCATGGCCGTGGTCACCGGACTGACCTCGGCCGAGGCTGCCCGGCTGCTTCACGAGGTCGGCCCCAACGCCGTGCCGCGCCCCGACCGACCGGCACCGCTGCGCCAGTTCGTCCGGCAGTTCACCCACTTCTTCGCACTCATGCTCTGGTGTGCGGCCGGCCTGGCGCTCCTTGCGGGCCTTCCCCCGCTCGCCATCGCCATCACCTGCGTCATCGTGCTCAACGGCCTCTTCGCCTTCATCCAGGAAGGCCGGGCCAACCGAGCAGCAGAGCGACTGCGATCACTCCTCCCGAGTCGAGCGGTCGTCATACGCGATGACCGCCCGGTCACCATCGAGTCGCTCGACATCGTGCCCGGCGATGTCCTCTGGCTGCAGCCGGGAGATCGCATCCCCGCGGATGCGCAAGTCCTCCGCTGCACGTCACTGCGCATCGACACCTCCATGAACACCGGTGAGAGCAGGCCGGTCGCGGTGCACGACGGAGACGCCATCGTGGGTGGGTGCTTCGTCGTCGAGGGTGATGCCCATGCCCTCGTCACGCGGACGGGGGCAGGCACCGAACTCGCCGCCATCTCTCGGCTGACATCCACCGCGGGCACACAGACGACACCCCTCACCCTCGCCCTGCGCCGAGTGGTGCGGCTCATTGCGCTGATCTCCCTCAGCGTGGGACTTCTCTTCCTTGTCATCACGCTGGTGACCGGCCGACCGATCACCGACGCACTCGTGTTCGGCATCGGAGTCACGGTGGCCCTCGTGCCCGAGGCCCTCCTGCCGACCGTCACGCTCACGCTGGCGTGGGGAGCCGAGCGGATGGCCCAGCACCGCGTGCTCGTGCGGCGCCTCGAGGCCGTCGAGACCCTGGGATCGACGACGGTCATCTGCACCGACAAGACCGGCACGCTCACGCAAAACGCCATGACCGTCATGCGCGCGTGGACACCGACGTCCACCGTGGAGGTCGCGGATCCCGGCTACAACCCAACGGGTCGCGTCGACGTCACCGGGGATCCGCTGGCGATGCGGGCACTCGCACGCGAGGCCAGGCGCTGCTCCGAGGGCTACGTCGTCGAGGTCGAAGGGCACTGGGTTGCCCGAGGCGATCCCATGGAAGCCGCACTCGACGTCTTCGCCCTGAGGATCGGTGCGGACGAGGTGCCGGCACCTCTCGTGCACCGCTTCCCCTTCACCCCCGATCGGCGGCGGATGTCGGTGGCGTACGCCGATGGCATCGCGGTCAAGGGCGCCCCCGACGCCGTCCTCCCCCTATGCGAGCCCGACCCGGAGGCCGAAGCGGTGGTCGCGGACATGACCTCCTGTGGCCTACGTGTCCTGGCCGTTGCCCGAGGACCGGCAAGGAGTTCGGCCGAGGTCGCAGAGGTGGAGCGCGATCTCACACTCGTGGGAATAGTCGGACTCGAGGACCCGCCTCGTCCCGGCGTAGGCGATGCCCTCCAGGCATGTCGCACCGCAGGAATCGCCGTCCTCATGGTCACCGGAGACCACCCCGCGACCGCCGCCGCAATCGCCACTCAGGTCGGGATGCGCGACGCCCATGGACTCGTGCTCATCGGGGCGGACCTCCCCGCGGACGACGGTGACCTTGCCCGTCTGCTCGAACGACCGGGCACCGTCGTCGCCCGGGTCACGCCGGCAGACAAGCTCCGCATTGCCCGCGCCCTGCGCGGTCGAGGGCATGTGGTGGCGATGACCGGCGATGGCGTCAACGACGTACCCGCTCTCCGCGAGGCCGACATCGGGATCGCCATGGGCGAGTCAGGGACTGATGTCGCCCGTGAGGCGGCCGACCTCGTCCTGCTCGACGACAGATTCGACTCCATCGTCGCGGGGATCGCACAGGGGCGCGCCACCTATGTGAACATGCGCAGGTTCCTCACCTACCACCTCACCGATAACGTCGCCGAGCTCGCGCCCTTCGTCGTGTGGGCGCTATCGGGAGGCCAGATCCCCCTCGCGCTCGGGGTCCTCCAGGTGCTCGCCATCGATATCGGCACCGACACCCTTGCCGCCGCGGCCCTGGGCGCAGAGCCACCCGCGCGGCATGTCCTGTCGCGGCCGCCTGTCTCCGGGGCACTGCTCAACAGGACGGTGCTGCTGCGCGCCTTCGGCATCATCGGCCCGGCGATCGCCCTTGCCACGATGGGCGCCTTCTTCGCCACCTACCTCGTCGCGGGTTGGCGACCCGGTGAGCCCTTCCCCGGGGGTCAGGTCGCCCTCATGGCATCCGGGGCGGCCTTCGCCACGGTCGTGCTGGGCCAGACGGCCAACGCCTTCGCCTGTCGCAGCAGCACACGATGGCCCGGCGCCCTCGGCTGGACCACCAATCGCCTGCTCATCCCCGCCGTGATCGCCGACCTCGTGATCGC
>CAZLNF010000250.1:0-2600 GCA_964560885.1 uncultured Actinomyces sp.
TCACGGCGACGGCGTTGGTCCGGATCGCCGGGTTGTCATTGTTGGGCGGAGCGTCTCCACTCTTGCCCTTCCAGCCGAAGAGGCTGTAGAGCAACACGGCGAAGACGAACGCCGTGATCGGGATGGACACCAGGGTGAAGACGAAGATCGTCTGCTGGATGTCCTCCATGACGGTCGACGCCGGAGCGCCCGACTGATTCATCGCAGCGAGCATCAACCAGGCCAGCGGCAAGAGCCCGAAGCCCACCACGACGGTGAGGATGAGGATGTGACGCACGTAGCGCCGCTGCAGCCACTCGCGCAGGCGGTGCATCGCCGGTGGCCGGTTAGTCGGTGCCTCCGGCTCCTCGGCGGGGATCATGGTGTCGGCCATCAGACGACCTCGAGGGTGCCGGACATCCAGCCGCGCTGCTGCATCGGACCGCCGAACTCCTGGTACTGATCGCCACACGGGAACTCGCAGTTCCACACGTAGGTGCCGGGAGCACCCGTCCGGAAGGTGAAGGTCACTTCCTTCGGGTTGTCGACGTAGGGATTCGCGTTGCCCACCTCATTTGCGCCCAGGTCAGGCAGCGGCACAGAGACGAAGAGGTAGGGCTGGCCGCTCTCGGGGTACTGGTGCACGGTGAAGGTGTGCGCCACCTTGGTCGGGTCGACCTCCGTCACGGTCTTGCCATTGACCGTCATCGTGCCGTCGACCGTGCCGTGGACCTTCGCCCAGAAGGGATTGAAGACGCGACCGCCCGAGTCGTACTGGTAGATGGTCACCGTGACGAGGGAGTTCGCCGGCACCTGGAGGGTGGTCGAGGGCCAGTAGAAGGGCCACCCCTGGCTCGCATAGAGCGCATTGACGCCCTCGGTCGGACCGGGCACGGCGTCGGAGTTGTTGGGGTAGACGTAGAGCTCGAGGTTGGCCGCATTGACCGGCCCCTCCGGCGTATCCACGGTGCCCGCGGGCTCCGCGACCAGCAGGGGCGGCTCACCGCTCGTGGCGTGGGCAAAATAGGCCACCCCAGCGACCACGCCGGCGCCGATGAGCACCGATACGAGAGCCACGAGAAAGCGCTTCACAGATCCCCTTCCGGAACCACCCGACATCGGGCAGTGGCCTCAGGGTAGGGGTCGGCGTGGCCTGCGTCACGCATTCGAGATCAATTCGACATGAGTTCATCGTCCGCTCGCGGACTATCGTGGACGTGTGGAGGTGTGGAATCCCGGAGATGACCTATGGACGGTCGATCTCTTCGTCACGGCGAATCTCCTCCTCGTCACCGCTCTCTACTTGCTCGCCGTGCGCACGCTTGCCAAGCGAGGGCTCAAGTGGTCTGCGCTGCGGACACTGAGCTTCCTGCTCGGCATCGGCCTGCTTGCCATCGCTTACCTCGGGCCCTTCGAGACCCTCGCGCACACCTACTTCTGGGCACACATGAGCCAGCACCTCATCGTGATGATGCTGGCCGCGCCCTTCATCGTGCTGTCCTGCCCTGTCGCGCTCACGGTGCTCGCGACGACCGGACGCACCCGGGCCGCGATCATCAAGGGCCTCCGCTCATCGGTCGGGCTCTTCCTCGTGAACCCTGTATTCACGTGGCTGCTCTTCTGCACCGTGCTCATCGGCTCGCACATCACCCCGGTCATGGAGTGGGTGCTCACCGACCACGACGCGATGGCCTACGTCGAGCGACCGCTCTACCTCGTGGCTGCGCTGCTCTTCTACTACCCGCTCATCGGCAACGACATGTGCGCACGCCGCCCGCGCCCCTCCATGCGCCTGCTGTCGCTCGGTCTCATGATGATCCCCGAGACTGCGCTCGGAGCCGTCATCTTCCTGTCCCCCGTCACGCTCTATCCGTCCTACGTCGCCGCGACGACCGCCGTGGGTGCCGATCCGCTCGTCGACCAGCAGGTCGCGGGAGCCATGATGTGGGCGCTCGCCATGGTGATCGACTCGATATGGATGATGGTGGCTGCGGTGGAGTGGTGGCGCTCGGAGGAGCGCCAGACAGCGATCATGGAGCGACGCGAGCGCGAGGAGGTGCCCGGATGAAGGCCGCGGCATTCATCCTGGGCGCATCGCTACTCCTCACGGGGTGCGGGCAGATGTACGCCGCGACGCCCGTGGTCACGATCCCGGCCACCGCGCCTGCGACCAATCCGGCCGTCGGCGTCACGATCATCCCGGCCGACGAGCGCGAGATGTCCATCGTCGTCGGCGGCGAGACCGCGGACGGCACGGAGCTCTCCACCGCGCAATTCGCGGGTGACATCGTCGTGGTCAACGCGTGGGCGTCGTGGTGCCCGCCGTGCATCGAGGAGTTGCCGCTGCTGGCGTCGGCGGCCGAGACCTACGCCGATCAAGGCGTGACCTTCCTCGGACTCAACTCGATGGATGACCCCATCGCCGCGGCGAGCCTGCTGGGATCGAGCATCTACCGCAGCATCGACGATCGTGACGGGGCCATCCTCGCGACGATCCCCGGGGTGCCGCCTCGATCGCTGCCGAGCACGGTGATCCTCGATCGCCAGGGGCGCATCGCGGTGCGCGTCATCGGGCCGGTGAAGCCTGGCCAGTTGGAGAGTGCGCTCGACGCCCTGGTGGC
>CAZLNF010000251.1:0-2592 GCA_964560885.1 uncultured Actinomyces sp.
CGCCGCCGGGCTCGACGTACTTCTCCTGCAGCCAGCCGAAGAGGATCATCGAGACGTTGACACCGAAGATCGCGATAATCGCGGCGACATCGAAGATGCCGACGATCTGTGCGATGAGCACGATCATGATGGAAGAGCTCAGGGAGTACTCAACCCAGCGGAAGTAGTTGTGCCGCTCGAGCAACCCGGCGACGTAGCGGCCGTAGAAGAGCGGGCTTGCCACCAGGAAGTGGAAGAGCGCCGACAGGCCGAAGAACGCCGCCACGCCCCAGGCGACACGGACGTCGACGAGGGTCACCGGATCGGACGCGGGAGTGCCGGGAGGTCCCTCGACATAGGCCGCCGTGATCGGCAGCGCGAAGTCCGTCGCCAGGATGAGGATGAGGATCATCTGGATCAGGTGGGCAAAGCCGGCGATGATGTTGAGCCGGCGCAGGCGCTTCATCGCGGCGGCAGTGGCTGAGTCCATCTCGATCACGGTGACGGTCATGGTGTCAGTGTGGAGGCTGGGCAGGCCTCGTGCTCGAGGGCGCGCGGTGACGATTCAGACATTCCAACGGGAGATGACCGCCTGGGTCCGCTCCCAGCCGAGGACCGAGAGCCCTCCGGCGCTCAGGGCCCAGAGCCGCCCATCGCGGGCGGGGAGGCCGAGCCAGGTCGCGGTGAGCATGCGCAGCAGGTGCCCGTGGGCCACGAGCAGGCAGTCGCGCCCGTTGAGGATCTCGGGCATGCAGCGGTTGATGACGCGCTGGCAGCGCACACCCACATCGGTCGTCTGCTCACCCGGGGTCGCACCGGGCGGGATGGGCTCGTCCCAGATGGTCCACTCGGGCTCGCCGAGTTGCTCCCGAATCTCCGCGGTCGTGCGCCCCTCCCATGCGCCGTAGTCCCACTCGAGCAGGTCCTCGTCGATCGCGTCAGGTGTCACGCCCGCGAGTTCGGCTGTACGCCGCGCCCGCTCTAGCGGCGAGCAGAGGATGAGTGCGAAGGGGTGTCCCTCAAGGTCTCGGGCGCGCGCACGCGCAGCGGTCTCGCCCGCAGGGCTGAGGGGGATGTCGGTGCGGCCGGTGTGCCTACCTGCTGATGCCCACTCCGTGTCGCCATGGCGCAACAGCCACAACTGGCCGCGAGACTCCGACATGCACAGAGACTATCGAGTCCTTCGACGCGGAGCTCGTGAGTACTGACCTAGGCTGCGCGCATGCGACCGCGCACGATCACACCGGGCGTTTACCTGCTGACGGCAGCGTGCGGACTCATCGACGCGGCCACCTTCTTGGCACTTGGCGGGGTCTTCGCAGAGATCATGACCGGCAACATCATGTTCCTGGCCTTCGAGATCGGCCAGGGTGGTGGCTGGGAGGTCTTCCCGCGCTTCCTGGTGCCTCTCGTCAGCTTCAGCATCGGGGCCTTGGGATGCGGCTTCTTGCTCATGAGCCCAAGATTCGAAGCCCGGCGTCGGCACCCCTTCGTGGTGATTGCCGTGCTCGTGGCCATCGCGGCGCTCCTCGCGCTGGTGTGGAGCCCTGGCTCTGAGAGCAGCGAAGCCATCATCATCGTCGCGATCCTCTCCTTCGCCATGGGTATGCAGAATGCCGCTGTCCTCTATCACGCTGTCCCCGATGTGGCGACGAATGTCATGACGCTCACCCTCGTGAGGCTGCTGTCCAACTGGTCTGTCATCGGTGGGACCAACCAGCGTTGGCAGTACCGCGCCACATCGCTCAGCGTGTTCTTTGTCGCGGCCCTCGTGGGAGCGGTGCTTGTCCGATTCAGTGCCGGTGCTGCCTTGATGGCAGCCGTCATCGTCTACCTGATCGCGCTGCCCTTCCTCCTGCGCGGGCGTTCCCCGGCCGATAAGGCAGTCGCGTGAAGGCCCGGCAGGCCGGCGAAGCCGCCCCTGTCGGGCTCATCCGCCCGCGGCGCCCGCGGGGCCTTGGGTAGCCTGCACGGATGGCTCTCACGCTCACCGAGCATGAGCAGGCAATGCTGGCGGGGGAGCAGGGTCCTGCTGTCGCCCTGTCCATGCGGATCATCACCGAGCTCGGCCGCATCCGCGGCGCCACCGAACTCGTCGATATCGACTCCGTACACATCGATGGATGCATCTTCTACGGCCAGGCGGGCCTGGACTTCGCCCAGAAGCTCGTGGGGCTGGGTGGCCAGGTGCGCGTGCCGACGACCGTCAACGTCGGCTCCGTCGACCTCATCCATCCCCACCTCATCCTGCAGAACACCGAGCGTGAGCGCTGGGTCGCCCAGGGTGGGCGCGATCTCATGCAGGCCTACGTCGACCTCGGCTGCCGCCAGACCTGGACCTGTGCGCCGTACCAGATGGACTCTCGGCCCGATGTCGGTCGCCACATCGCGTGGGCCGAGTCCAATGCCATCGTCTTCGCCAATTCGGTGCTCGGTGCGCGCACCGATCGCTATGGCGACTTCGTCGACATCGCGGCGGCGATCACGGGCAAGGCTCCGCGCGGTGGCCTGCACCTCGACTCCGAGCGCCAGGGCGACGTCGTGCTCGACTGCACCAGCCTGTCGCCCGAGACTCTCGCCCTCGACGTGACCTATCCGGTGCTCGGCTATCTC
>CAZLNF010000252.1:0-2577 GCA_964560885.1 uncultured Actinomyces sp.
TGCTCCCCCTGCTCGAGCGCGCCGGCATCGAGCCAGGTGCGGACCAGCTCTTCAGCACGTCGGCCGACGGATGGACGTGCAGCACTCCTCTTGATGGACTCGCAGAGCGCGAGCCGCTGCTCGCCATCGGCATGAACGGCGAGCCGCTGCCCATCCAGCACGGCTTCCCGGTGCGCATGATCATCCCCGGTCTCTACGGCTTCATCTCCGCGACGAAGTGGGTCACGCGTATCAGTGCATCGACGTACGCGCAGGATCCGGCGTACTGGACTGTGCGCGGCTGGGCCACGGATGCGCCTGTGCTCACCGGAAGCCGCATCGATCTGCCGCAGGGCAGCCTCACGGTCGGGCAGACGGCGATCGGTGGGGTGGCGTGGGCGATGGACGGAGACGGCATCAGCCGCGTCGAGGTGAGCATCGACGACGGCCCGTGGCAGGACGCCCAGTTGGCTGATCAGCCCACACCCCGCACCTGGCGTCAGTGGTGGCTTGAGTGGGAGGCCACGCCCGGGCGCCACACCATCGCCGTGCGTGCGACCAATGGCCTGGGCGAGACCCAGACGAGCGAGGTGCGCGATGTCGTGCCCTCGGGCGCCACGGGCTACGACGTAGGAGTCGTGGAGGTCGTTTAGGAATCCGCCCGCGCAGGCCCGGAAACAGACATACTTGGCCCGATGTCCGAGATCACTGCCACAGACACGGAACGGACCGGCCTGAGCCTGGGCCAGGCCGTCGCGGTCGGCATCAACACGACCAGCCCGGCGTACTCCCTCGCCGCGATCCTCGCGCCCATGGCCGCCCTGGTGGGCTACGCGACACCCATCGTGCTCATCGTCTCCTTCATCCCGATGGCGCTCACGTCGCTGGCTTTCCTCTACCTCAATCGACGCGACCCCGACTGCGGCACGACCTTTAGTTGGGTGACGCGCGCGCTCGGTCCGATGCCCGGCTTCATGGCGGGGTGGGCGATCACCGCCGCAGGCGTACTCGTGATCGGCAGTCTCGCGGAGACAGCGATGACCTACGGCCTCCTGCTCATTGGGCAGGATGCCCTTGCGGCCAACCGCCTTGTGATCGTCGCGGGTGCGGCGGCGATCATCATGATCATGGTGGTCCTCGCCATCGTCGGCTCGGATTCATCGATCCACCTGCAGAGCGTGCTCACGTATCTGCAAATCGGCATCCTGCTGGCCTTCGGCGGCTTCGCGCTCTACACCGCGAGGGATCTCGGCCTGCCGTCCTTCACTTCTGAGTGGGTCAATCCCCTGGAGTACGGCGTTCAGCCACTGGTCGCGGCCATGCTGCTGGGCGTCTTCGCCTTCTGGGGCTGGGAGGCGGCGACCAACCTCTCGGAGGAATGCCGCAAGCCCTCGGATGCCGGCAAAGCGGGACTGCTTTCGACGGTGATCCTGCTGGTCACCTACGTCCTTGTGGCGATATCCGTCGTGCTCTACCTCGGCCAGTCCGGCTTCTTCCCCGTCGGGGAGTCGGGCCTGATCCTCGTCGACATGTCCCCGGCTGTTTTCGGACCCTTCTCCTTCCTCGTGCTGCTGGCGGTGGCCACCAGTGCGCTCGCGTCGACGCAGTCGACGATGGTGCCGGGCTCGCGCGCGGTGCTGTCGATGGCGCGGCGCGGTGCCCTGCCCGCAAAGCTCGGCCTGGTGAGCCCACGCTTCAAGACGCCGTATGTGTCACTGTTGGTGCTCGCCGTGATCGCAGCAGGCTGGTACGTCTTCGTGAGCTCGATCTCAGACACCGCGATGCTCGACACGCTCTCGTCACTCGGCATCCTCATCGCCTTCTACTACTCCCTCACCGGCATCGCGTGCGTCGTCTACTACCGCCGCCACGTGCGCCAGTCTGTGAAGGGCTTCCTCATGGTCGGCGTCGGGCCGATCCTCGGCTCCGCCGGGCTCGTCTTCATGCTCGTGGCTGCGGTCCAGTCACTATGGGACCCGGCTAACTCTGCCGGCGGCGCTGCGTGGGTGGGGTTGTCACCTCCTCTCGTCATGGCCGCGGCGATGTTCGGGCTGGGGGTCTTGGTGCTGGTCATCCGTCGTGTGACCGCACCGCAATTCTTCACCTCGACGCCTCCGGAACGGGCTCACATCCTCCAGCCACCCTTCGTGCTCGACGCCGAGAAGCCGCCCCCTCATGGCGGTATCGCGGTGGATTGCAATGACGAGACGCACGTCATCACGCGCATGCTCGACGAGCGCATCACTCCCGAGCTTGATCGCGCGACTCCGCTCTATCTCGTGTTCGGTATCGAGCCGAGTAACATCTCCGGCGAGGAGTACGCCGCCACGCGCGAGGCGCTGGAGGATGACGGCGCGAAGATCCTCGGCGAGGTCCGCCGCTATGCGCGTTCCCTCGGCATGACGGAGGTCTTCAAGATGTACGACGCCTCGCATGCCCGGCAGTCCGTGGAGCACGTGGCGACGCTCATGGACGCGTCAGCGACGTGGTCCCCGCACCGCATGACCGCCCTGGACTGAAGTCAGACGCGGGCGATAGCGCGCTCGACGAGGGCCGCCATCTGCGCGCCCATGTCGAGGCCTGCTGCCGCGAGAGCCT
>CAZLNF010000253.1:0-2548 GCA_964560885.1 uncultured Actinomyces sp.
GTGTTGCCGCAGGCGAGTGCGGGAGCGACCTTCCACGCGAGCATGAGCAGGGGGAAGTTCCACGGGATGATCTGCCCCGCCACACCGTAGGGCTTCTCGCCGTAGCCGGCGTAGGCGATCTTGTCGGCCCAGCCGGCGTGGTAGAAGAAGTGCGCAGCGACGAGTGGGATGTCGACATCGCGGGATTCGCGGATTGGCTTGCCGTTATCCAGCGTCTCGAGCACGGCCAGCTCGCGCGAACGCTCCTGGATGATCCTCGCGATGCGGTAGAGATACTTCGCTCGCTCCCGCCCGGGCATCTTCGACCAGGTCTGCTTGTACGCCGCGCGCGCAGACTTGACGGCCCGCTCGACATCAGCAGGACCGGCGTCGGTGACCTCGGCGAGCACCTCCTCGGTCGCAGGGTTGATCGTCTTGAAGGTCGTGCCGTCGATCGTCTCGACGAAGTCGCCGTCGATGAAGAGGCCGTAGTGAGCGGCAATGTCGACGACAGCCCGGGACTCGGGCGCGGGTGCGTAGTCGAAGGTCATCGCAGCTCCTAGTCGATCGTGACGTAGTCGGGGCCGGAGTAGTGGCCGGTGCGCATGCGCTGGCGCTGCTGGAGCAGGTCATTGAGCAGGGCTGATGCCCCGAAGCGGAAGAGATCGGGGGTGAGCCACGCCTCGCCGCACACCTCGTTGATCATCACGAGGTAGCGGATGGCGTCCTTGGAGGTGCGGATGCCGCCGGCGGGCTTGACCCCGATGCGCTGCCCTGTCTGGCGGTACCAGTCGCGGACGGCCTCCAGCAGGATGAGAGTCACCGGAAGCGTGGCGGCAGGCGTCACCTTGCCGGTCGACGTCTTGATGAAGTCTGCGCCGGCGAGCATGGCGAGGTAGGAGGCGCGGCGGACGTTGTCGTAGGTGCGCAGCTCGCCCGTCTCGAAGATCACCTTGAGATGGGCGGTGCCGCAGCTCTCCTTGACGGCGACGATCTCGTCGTAGACATCGAGATAGCGACCAGCCAGGAAGGCGCCGCGATCGATGACCATGTCGATCTCGTCAGCGCCGTTGGCCACGGCATCGCGGGTGTCGGCGAGCTTGACGGCGAGGCTGGCGCGGCCCGAGGGGAAGGCAGTGGCCACGGCGGCCACGTGGAGTGCGTCGCCGACCGCATCGCGTGCGATGGCGGCCATGTCGCCGTAGACGCACACCGCTGCGACGTGCGGGGTCGACGGATCGGTGGGGTCGGGGCGCAGTGCCTTGGCGCACAGGGCCCGCACCTTGCCGGGGGTGTCCATGCCCTCGAGGGTGGTGAGGTCCACCATCGAGATCGCGAGATCGATGGCCCGCTCCTTGCTCGCGGCCTTGATGGACCGCGTCGACAGCATGGCGGCCCGGCCCTCGGCGCCCACCTGATCCACGCCGGGCAGGCCATGGAGGTAGCGCCGCAATGACGCATTGCTCACGGCCACGTCTGCGGCGAGATCGGCGGTCACCCCGCCAGCGTAGTCGGAGGTCAGGAGCGGACCCGCGCGTACATCACGAGATCGTGATGGAGCCCGTCCGCTCGCAACTGCGCCGCACGCAAGACTCCCTCGCGCACGAAGCCAGCCTTCTCCAGGCTGCGCTGCTCGGCGACGTTGTCGATATCTGTGCTCGCCTCGACCCGATGGGCCGTTTCCAGGAGGTGGTCGGAGAGGAGGCGCTGGGTGATCGTGCCCCAGCCCTGGCCTCGCCACTTCGGGGTGAGCGCGATGCCCATCGACCATGCGCGAGAGCCGACCGTGGGGCCGTAGTGGACCGCGTGCCACGACATCGTCCCGATGATCGCGCCGTCGACGACGATGACCGCTCGGTGGTGATGTCCGGGCACCCGCTGGCCGTCGTCCCAGGCATCCCACTCGGAGGAGTCATCCGGGCAGGTGTCGTCGTCCGAGCGCGGACGGATGACGCAACGGTGGCCGTCGACCTCCGCCGTGGCGATCATGCGCCCAGGCGTGCGCGCAGGGCTGCGGCGAGGCGATCGAGCGTGGCATCCGCGTCCTCGCGCGCGATGGCGAGGCCGGCGCCATCGACGCGGCGTACCACCTCGAGATAGCACTTGACCTTGGGCTCGGTGCCACTCGGTCGCACGATGACGCGCGCTCCGGGCAGGCGCAGGAGGATCCCCTCGGTGGGCGGCAGTCCGTCGGCGCCGTCCGCGAGGTCGACGATGGCCTCGACGGGTACGCCGCCCAGGTCGCGGGGCGGATCGGCGCGCAGGCCCTCGACGGCGGCTGCGATGAGCGCGGGCGTCGGCATCCGCAGCGAGACCTGACGCGTGGCGTGCACGCCATGGCGCAGGGCGAGTTCATCGAGGACGTCAAAGACCGTGCGCCCCTCGGCATTGAGCGCGGCGATCAGCTCCAGGGCCAGCAATGCGGCCGTGATGCCGTCCTTGTCCGCGACATGATGCGGGTCCACGCAGTAGCCGAGCGCCTCCTCGTAGCCGTAGCCGAGGTCGGGCACACGAGAGATCCACTTGAAGCCCGTGAGCGTCGTGGCGTAGGGGATCCCGGCGTCCTCGG
>CAZLNF010000254.1:0-2547 GCA_964560885.1 uncultured Actinomyces sp.
GCGCGTAGGATCGGGTCGTGGCTCGCACCGCTGATGATCTGATCGACGCGCGCGGGCCCCGCTTTGCGTCGGTGATCACGGCGGCTGTGCTCGGCGTCGCCTTGATCGGGGTCTACACGCCTCTCTTCCCGATCCTGGTCGGCCTGCAGGCGCTGGTCTTCTTCGTCGGAGCTGCGCTGGGGGTACGCCGCCAGCCTTACGTCGCATTCTTCGCCGCCGTGCTGGCGCCACGGCTGTCACCCGCGCCGCGCTGGCAGGATCCGACTGCCCCGCGTATCGCGCAAGCAATAGCTCTCGTACTGCTCATCGTGGCGCTGGTGGCGTGGGCCTTCGGCGGCCTCACCGTCGCGACGGTGTGCGTCGCTGCGGCCTTCGTCGTCGCGCTCACGCTCGCGCTGACCGGCTTCTGCATCGGCTGCGAGGGCTACGCGGTCTACCAGGACCTGAAGCGCACCTCCTCCTGACGCCACTCAGGGAGGGGTCGGGCGGGCCTTGAGGCCTGCCAACTGCCGCCCCGAGATCTCGTCGAGCGACTTGCCCGCAGGCTCAATCTTGAAGATCTGGGTCACCACCAGGGCGAGGATGCAGATCCCCGCCATGCCAAACACGAGCGCGGGAATCCCGATCGCGTCCTGCAGGATCGGGAAGAAGAAGACGCCCAGGGCTGCGCCGAGTTTGGCGGCACCCGCCGCGAAGCCGTGTCCGGCAGCGCGGATATCGGACGGGAAGATCTCGGCGGGCAGGGCATACGTCGTGGCGTTGGGCCCGGCGTTCATGAAGAAGTTGAAGATCGCGAAACCGAGGAAGACCAGGCCGAGGTAGCCGGTGCCGTCCGGGCCCTGGAGTATCGACGAGACGCCGAGGATGACCAGGCCCACGGCCATGAAGATGAAGCCGGTCGTCTGCAATCGGATTCGGCCCCATCTCTCGACGAGGAAGATGGCTGCGGCGAATCCGAGCACAAGGAAGACATCAAGCGCCGCCGTCCACTCCGTCGAGGCGATGTCGTCGGCAATGAAGTTGGTATTGGACCGGTCTTGATTGCCTCCGAAGGCCAACGCGGCGATGAGAGTCGGCGTGAAGATTCCTACGCCGTAGGTCGCGATGTCCATGAGGAACCACGGGACCGACGTGAAGATCGTCCGCCGGATCATGTCGCGCTTGAAGAGCTGAGGCTGCCAGAGTGCCTGGATACCTTCGGACGACTGCTCGGCCTTCTCCCGATCCTTATCGGTGATCACCACGGGGACGTTGGTGAGTTCTTCGACGACCTTGATCGCTTCTTCCTCGTGGCCGTTTTGAGCCAACCATCGTGGACTCTCGGGGACCTTGCGTCTAAGCAGGATGATGATGAGCGCGGGCACCACGCCGAACCCGAGCATCCAGCGCCATGAGGTCTCCTCGGGGAGGATCAGCAGCACGCCTACGCCGACCAGCGCACCCAGCAGCATGCCCACCGCCTGGAGCGAGAAGGCGGAGACGAGCCAGCGGCCACGATTCTTCTGGGGCAGTACCTCGGCGAGGTAGGACGCGGCAATGGGGTAGTCGAGCCCGATGGCGATGCCGAGCAGGAAGCGGAAGGCGATGAGCGACCAGGTGTCCCAGGCGACCATGCAGCCAATGGAGAAGGCCACGAACATCCACAGGTCGTACTTGAAGATGCGTCGCCTGCCGAGCTTGTCTCCGAGTGGCCCGAGGACAGCAGCGCCAAACATCGCGCCAACGATGGCGGCAGCCGAGATGAGGCCCTTCTGCCAGGCGTTGGCACCGAGATCCTCAGCGATGAGCGGATTGGCGACGCCGATAATGAAGAAGTCGAAGCCGTCGAGCATGATGCCAAGGCCGGCAAGGAGCCAGAACTTGCGATGCAGGCGCGTCATGCGCGCCTGGTCCAGGGCCTTGCCGAGGGGAATCGCCTTGACGTCGCTCACGGGAGTAACCTATGAAAACCGAGCGGATTCGTGTAGGTAAGGCACCGGGACTTCACCGGGATCGCCAAGTGTTCACCTAGCCGGTGGCGTGATCACCCGAATCGCCCGTTGACGTAATCGAAGGTCCTCGGGTCCTGGGGCTCGCCGAACATCAGATCTGTGGGGCCGTGCTCGACGATGTAGCCCGGCTGGCCGTGCTCGGCGAGGAAGAAGGCACACTGCTGCGAGACACGCTGGGCCTGCTGCATGTTGTGGGTGACGATGACGATCGTGACCTCCTCGCGCAACTCCTCAATTGTCTCCTCAATGCGCCGCGTGGACGTCGGATCGAGCGCGGAGCATGGCTCATCCATGAGGAGCACCTTGGGCTTGATGGCCAGGGAGCGTGCAATGCATAGGCGCTGCTGCTGACCACCCGACAGGCCTCCGCCCGGAGCGCGGAGGCGGTCCTTGACCTCCTTCCACAGCCCCGCCTTGGTGAGGCAGTGCTCGACCAGCTCGTCCTTGGTGTCATGGCTGGCATGGACGCCGTTGAGCTTCAGCCCAGCGATGACGTTGTCATAGATGCTCATGGCGGGGAAGGGGTTGGGCTTCTGGAAGACCATCCCGATCTGGC
>CAZLNF010000255.1:0-2546 GCA_964560885.1 uncultured Actinomyces sp.
CGCTGAATCGACTCGGGTGCAATCTCGCGGTAGCCCTCTGGAGCGAGGGCGACCGCAGCCGCGCCACCATGCAGGAGCGTGTGCGCCACGGATCCGAGTGCGAGGTGGCCGTCGACCCCTTCCGATCCGGGCCCGATGACGATGACGAGGGCATCCACCTGGTCGGCCGCATCCCGCAGGCCATGCCCCACGGAGGATCGCGGGACCACGAGGGTGTCGACGTCGTCGATCGACCAGTCATCCCGCAGGACGCCCGCGGCATGCGCGAGTGCGTCGTTCGAGCGCTCTCGAAGGAAGGCCTCCCACTCGGCATCGACATTGCCCATGCTGGGGTAGTCCATCGTCGGTGGGTGCACGAAAGCGAGCGTGATGCTCGCACCGAGCAGCCGGGAGAGCAATGCTCCGAGGGCGAGACCGTCTTCGCCGGACTCATCCGGGGACACACCCACGACGATGCGCACGCTCGCCTCCCATCATTTGCGCGATACGAGGCCGAGGAGACCCCACGGCGGCTAACGTACCCAGCGTCCCGGATCCCCGGGGCCGGAACGCCAGGAGTCGCTATGTCGCACGGTCTCTTCAGACTCAAGTCAGTCGAGGACACCGTCGGCCACGGTGAGCTCAAGCGGACGATGGGCCGGTCGGCACTCCTCTACTTCAGCGTGGGTTCCATCATCGGCAGCGGCATCTTCGTCATCCTTGGCGTGGCCATCCCCAAGGCCGGGCCTGCTGTGATGCTGTCCTTCCTCCTCGCAGCTGTGGCGGCACTGTTCTCCGCACTCTCCTACGCCGAGCTCGCGAGCACGATCCCGGCCAGCGGATCGTCGTACTCCTATGCCTATGTCACCCTCGGCGAGATCGTCGCGTGGGCGGTCGGCTGGATGCTCATGCTGGAGTACGGCGTCGCCGTCGCTGCAGTGGCGGTCGGGTGGGGGGAGTACCTCAACGAGTTCCTCGGCGCATTCGGAGTGACCATTCCCGCTGCGTTCGCGAGCCCTCCTGGTGACGGAGGCGTCTTCAACATCCCGGCCATCGTCGTCGTCTTCGCCTGCATGTTCCTGCTGATCCGCGGAGCATCCGAGTCGGCCCGGGTCAACGCGATCATGGTTCTGCTCAAGATCGGCATCCTGATCTTCTTCTGCGCGGTCGCCTTCACCGCCTTCGACGGCAACAACCTCGAGCCCTTCCTGCCCCTGGGCATCCTCGGCGTCACCGCCGCGGCCGGACAGGTCTTCTTCTCCTACATCGGATTCGACGCAGCATCGACGGCGGGCGAGGAGGCGAAGAATCCCAAGCGCGACCTGCCCTTCGCCATCATCGGCAGCCTGGTCGTCGTCACGGTGCTCTATCTGCTGGTCGCCCTCGCGGCACTGGGCGCCCAGCCCTGGGAGTCCTTTGAGGGCCAGGGCTCCGAGGCCGTGCTCTCCTCGGTCGCCAACAACGCGGTGGGCGGCACGTGGGCAGGCACACTCATCGCGGTCGGCGCAATCATTTCCATCTTCAGCGTCGTGCTCGTCACGCTCTACGGTCAGACGCGCATCCTCTTTGCCATGGGCCGCGACGGCCTCCTGCCCAAGGCCTTCACGCGGGTCAACCCGCGCACTCAGACGCCCGTCTTCAACACCGTGATCGTCTGCGTGATCATCGCGATCCCCGCCGCCTTCGTGTCACTGGGCCAGTTGGCCGAGGCGACAAGCATCGGGACCCTGGGGGCCTTCGCGGTGGTCAACATCGGGGTGATCGTGCTGCGGCGGAAGCGTCCCGACCTGCCCCGCGGCTTCACGACGCCGCTCTTCCCGCTGATGCCGATCCTTGGGCTCATCCTCATCGTGGTGATCGTGGCCGGCCTCGACCCGGTGACGTGGCTCGTCTTCGCCCTGTGGATGGCAGTCGGCTTCACGGTCTACTTCGCCTACTCCCGACGCCATTCCGTGCTCAATACGCCTAAGCAAACCCAGTAGCCGATCCCCGGTTCACCGCTACGCTGCCGCCATGGCTACCTACACCTGCCCCAGCTGCGATATGTCTGTCAACACCACCTGCGGCCACTGCAACGCCGCTCTCGTCGACGATGTCCTGGTCCTCGACTCCGGCGCCGAGGTGCGCATCTCCCAGTGCCCCGACGGCCACGGCAAGATCAAGTCGCCGCTGTGCTGTGGCACGGATATGGCCTGCGCCGTCTGATTGCACCTCTCTCGAGCCGAAGCGCTGACGAACTCAATGGCGATCGTCGCTACGGCTACTTGCAGACGTACTTGCCCGACTTAGAGTCGTAGGTCGCTGTTGTCCCCGGGGGGCACGAAATCGTGGAGCCCGTAGCAGCCCCACCTCCGCGCGGCAGCACCCACGAGCGTGACCCCCTGCCCTGGGCGACCCGGATCTTGACGGATCCATCGTCGAGTAGGACGGGTAGGCCCCGCATGGGACGCGTCGTGCCCTTGATGGTGATCGTTCCGCCGATCGAGTGGCCCTTGGCCGCCTGGCGAGTGATGACGACGACCATGTCCGCCAGCGACACCTTCTCGAGGAGTACGCCCCCGCGCGAC
>CAZLNF010000256.1:0-2536 GCA_964560885.1 uncultured Actinomyces sp.
TCGACGTCGCCCAGCAGATCGCCGGCGGGGCGATGATGCTCGATGTCAACATGGGGGCCCCCCTCGTCGACGAGGTCAAGCTGCTCGGCGATGCCGTGCGCCTGGTGCAGTCCCTCACCGACGTGCCGCTGTGCATCGACTCCTCCGTCGTCGAGGCGCTCGAGTCCGGCCTCGCGGCGTACGAAGGCAAGGCCCTGGTCAACTCCGTCACCATGGAGCGCGAGCGCATCGAGCTCATCCTGCCGCTGGTCAAGAGGTACGGCGCTGCCGTCATCGCGCTGCCCAATGACGAGGAGGCCATCCCCGAGGATCCGCACCGCCGCCTGGAGCTCGCCAAGCAACTCGTCGGCATCGCGACCGACGAGTACGGCATCCCGATCGAGGACATCGTCGTCGATCCGCTGGCCATGCCCATTGGCGCCGATCACACCCTGGCGATGAAGACCATGGAGGCGATCCACCTCATCTCGACCGAGATCGGCGTCAACACCACGCTGGGTGCCTCCAACGTGTCCTTCGGCATGCCCGACCGTCACACGCTCAACGCGGTCTTCCTGCCCATGGCCATGAAGGCCGGGCTGACCAGCGCGATCATGGATGCGCGCACCCCCCAGATCGTCACGGCCGTGAAGGGTGCCGACCTCATGATGGGCAATGACGAGTGGGGCGCCACCTGGATCGCGGCGCATCGCGCGAAGCAGGCCGCTGCGCAGGCTGCGGAAGCAGCCGCTCAGGCATGACCGCCGTCGACGACGCTCCCACCGGCCCGGCGCGGGTAAGCCTCACCTTCCTGCCCGCGGGCAAGTCGGTGCGCGTGCCGAGCGGGGTGAGCGTCTTCGATGCCGCACTGTGGAACGGCGTCCCCGTCGATTCCACCTGCGGCGGTCATGGCACGTGCAAGAAGTGCAAGGTCCGCGTCATCGATGCGTCCCTGCCGATCTCCGCGCTCGACGAGCGTGCCTTCACCGCGGAGCAGCTCGAGCAGGGCTGGCGCCTGGCCTGCATGGCCACCGCCATGCGCGACCTCGAGGTCGACGTGCCCGAGCTCACCACCCGGCCCAAGGCGGCCACGGTGGGAGTCGGCCGCCAGGTGATCCTGAGACCGGCAGTGCAGAAGCGGTTCCTGAAGCTCGAGGACGCGACCCTGCAGGACCAGCGCACCGACGTGGAGCGCGTGCTCGCGGAGATCGATGACCTCGAACTCACCGTCGACCCGCACGTGCTGCGCACGCTCGGTCGCACCCTTCGGGCTTCGAATTGGGAGGTCACCGCCGTCATCGTCGGCACCGACCTCATCGCCGTCGAGGCCGGAGACACCACCGGGGTGGCGTATGGCGTGGCCTACGACCTGGGCACGACCACCGCCGTGGCGACGCTCATGGATCTCACCACCGGCGCACCCATCGCCGTGGCATCGATGCTCAACCAGCAGCAGCCCTTCGGCGCCGACGTGATCAGTCGCATCAGCGCCACGATGCTCGACCCCGATTCGCTGCCGAAGCTCCAGGAGCTCGCACAGGCCACCCTCGACGAGCTCACGCAGGACGTGTGCACGCAGGCTGGCGTCGATCCTTCGTCGGTCTACGAGGTGGCGCTGGCCGGCAACGCCACGATGGCCCAGCTCGTGCTTGGCATCGACCCCGAGCCCCTCGGTGTCGCACCCTTCATCCTCGCCACGTCGTCCTACGCGGGCCTGCTCGCCTCGGACCTGGGCGTGCACGTCCATCCACGTGCGCGCGCCATGCTCTTCCCGCATCTCGGCGCCTACGTCGGCGGCGACATCATCGCCGGCGTGCTGGCATCCGGCATGGACCGCGACAAGCGACTGCGCCTCTTCATCGACATCGGCACCAACTGCGAGATCGTCCTCGGCAATGGCGAGAAGCTCATGTCGACCGCCGCCCCCGCGGGGCCTGCCTTCGAGGCCGCCTCGATCCGGTGCGGCATGCGCGCGGCACCCGGCGCGATCGAGGTAGTCGCCATCGGCGACGAGGGGATGACCCTCCAGGTCATCGACGATGCACCCCCCATCGGCATCTGCGGCTCCGGCCTGGTCGATGCGATCGCCGAGCTCGCCCGGGTCGGCCTGCTCGACTCGTCCGGCCGCTTCCTCTCCGACGAGCGCATCGCCGAGATGCGTCCTGACCTTGCGGACCGCTTCGTCGAGCGCGACGGCGAGCGCCTCTTCGTGCTGGCCACGGCCACAGAGTCCGGCAACGGCGCCGACGTCGTGCTGAGCCAGCGCGATGTCCGCGAGCTCCAGTTCGCCAAGGCCGCGATCTCAACGGGCTGGAAGCTCCTGCTCGAGGAGTTCGGCGTCGAGGAGTCAGAGATCCAGCAGGTGCTGCTCGCCGGCTCCTTCGGCACCTACCTCTCGGCGCGCAGCGCCGTCGGAATCGGCCTGGTGCCGAGCATCCCCGTGATGCGCATCGTGAGTGCGGGCAATGTCGCGGGAGAGGGCGCCAAGATGGCACTCCTCTCCGACTCCGAGCGCCACGGCGCACGGGCGCTGCTCGACGAGATCCACTACGTCGAG
>CAZLNF010000257.1:0-2531 GCA_964560885.1 uncultured Actinomyces sp.
GCATTCCCGTGGACCCGCAGGCCACCTCGCGCGGCGACGCAACCGAGTAAGCCCGACAGGGGCGGCTTAGCCGACCCGCCGGTCGGGCTGCCCCGCCGTTTTGACGGCGGGGCCCCCGGCCCCGTAGCCTCACCCACGACCGAAGACCGCTGGTTGCAGCCCCCCGGGGCTGACGAAGGACCCACTGGGTCGCCCGCGCAGGCCGCGCCCGCCGATCACGGCGGACCTGCCCTGCGTGTGCGCCCCTCGGGTCGCCTGGCCCCCAGGGGCCGACGTAGAGGAGCAGGAGGAGCCCATGGCTCGCGAAGACAAGGCCGCCACCGTCGCGGAACTCGCAGAGGAGTTCCGGACATCGACTGCGGCCGTGCTCACCGAGTACCGCGGCCTCACGGTGTCGCAGATCAGCGCGTTGCGCCGTTCGCTCCAGGGCGTCGCCAACTACGCGGTCGTTAAGAACACCCTCACCAAGATCGCCGCTCGCGAAGCCGGTGTCGAGGGCTTCGACGCCCTGCTCTCAGGCCCGAGCGCCATCGCCTTCATCAAGGGTGACCCCGTCGAGGGTGCGAAGAGCCTCAAGAACTTCGCCAAGGACAATCCGCTGCTCGTGCTCAAGGCCGGCTACATGGACGGCCGTGTGCTCGATGCGTCCGAGATCAAGAAGCTTGCCGACCTCGAGTCGCGCGAGGTGCTCCTCGCCAAGCTCGCGGGCGCGATGAAGGCCTCCATGTCGCAGGCCGCCTCGCTCTTCGCCGCGCCGCTGTCGCAGGCAGCGCGCACGGTCGAGGCACTGCGCCTCAAGGCTGAGGCTGATCCCTCGATCATCGGCGGCGCAGGCGCGGCCCCCTCCAAGGTGGAGGAGGCCGTGGCCGCTGTCGAGCATGCGGTGAGCGAGACCGTCGAGGCTGTCGAGCATGCCGTCGGCGACGCTGTCGAGGCTGTGGAGCACGCCGTCGAGGGTGTCGCCCACAAGGTCGAGGAACTGCTCCACCACGGTGACGGCGAGGCTGCCGCCACCCCCGAATCCACCAACCCCACCGAGGGCTGAGGCCCCACCAACCCCGGCCCTCGGCCGGCCAACGAAAGGACGCCACCATGGCGAAGATGAGCACCGACGAGCTGCTCGACGTGTTCAAGGAGATGACCCTCATCGAGCTCTCCGAGTTCGTGAAGGCCTTCGAGGAGACCTTCGAGGTCACCGCTGCTGCTCCCGTCGCGGTCGCGGCTGCCGCTCCCGCTGCCGGTGGTGGCGGCGAGGCTGCTGCTGGTGGCGCCGACCAGGATGAGTTCGACGTCATCCTCGAGGCTTCGGGCGACAACAAGATCCCGGTCATCAAGGAGGTGCGCGCGCTCACCAACCTCGGTCTCAAGGAGGCCAAGGATCTCGTTGAGGGCGCTCCCAAGCCGGTCCTGGAGAAGGTCAACAAGGAGACCGCGGACAAGGCCAAGGCTGCCCTCGAGGGCGCTGGCGCCACCGTCTCCGTCAAGTAGTCCACGCAGCATCCCGAAAGGGGCGCCGGGGTCATCCCCGGCGCCCCTTTCGCGTCCCTAGTGGGCCCGGGTCGACCCTGTCGGGCACTGATTCGAGGCACAAAACCCTCATGGAATCGACCATTTCGCCCAGGTGCGGGGCACTTGGACGTCACGTTCCGGCCTCGTCGCTTGACTCGGCGGCCGAAGGGAGCCACGATCTACCCGCGCACCACCTCAGGGGTCGGGTTCTCCCGATGCCGAGCCGAGGAACGCGCCCGCCCCCGGGGGCCTGTCGCCCCGGGGACCGTCGATCGCAGCGGCGATCATGACGGCCAGGGCACGCTCGAGGGCCGGCGTTGGCGCCCCCCGGAGGTCGACAGCGGCGTGCCCAGAGGGTATGCTGCCGCTTTGCGCTGCTTCCGACCGGTTTGACACCGGCGATGCCGCGCGCCCCGGCACACGTGGAAGGACCCCTCTTGGCCGCCTCGCGCTCCACTGCACTGTCCCCGAACCTGCACCGCGCGTCCTTCGCGAAAATCCGCGAACCGCTGGCCGTCCCCGATCTCCTCGCCCTCCAGACGGCGAGCTTTGACTGGCTGCTCGGCAATGCCGAGTGGCGGGCCCGGGTCGACGCCGCGCTGGCCGAGGGTCGCAAGGATGTCCCCACGACGTCCGGCCTGGAGGAGATCTTCGAGGAGATCAGCCCCATCGAGGACTTCTCCGGCACCATGTCGCTGTCCTTCCGCGACCATCGCTTCGAGCCGCCCAAGTACACCGCCGATCAGTGCATGGAGAAGGACTTCACCTACTCCGCGCCGCTCTTCGTCACCGCGGAGTTCATGAACAACGAGACCGGCGAGATCAAGTCGCAGACGGTCTTCATGGGCGAGTTCCCGCTGATGACCAAGAAGGGCACCTTCATCATCAACGGCACGGAGCGCGTCGTCGTGTCGCAGCTCGTGCGCTCTCCGGGCGTCTACTTCGAGCGTACGCCGGACAAGACCAGCGACAAGGACGTCTTCGTCGCCAAGATCATCCCCAGCCGCGGTGCGTGGCTCGAG
>CAZLNF010000258.1:0-2530 GCA_964560885.1 uncultured Actinomyces sp.
CGACGACGGGCGTGCCGAGTCGCACCTCGCCGCCGCGCTCGCGCACGCGCGCGGCGAGTGCTTCGACGACCGCGACTGGATCGGCGACAGCGGTTGAGGGCGACCAGAGCGCGCGCTCGTGCGTGCGTGCCAGCGGCTCGAGCTCGCGCAGACCCGACTCGTCGACCATCTCGAGTGGTACGCCGTTGGCCTGCCCCCGCGCGTACAGCTCATCGAGCTGCAGCACCTGCTCGGGCGACGTGGTGACGACGACCTTGCCCGCCTCGCGCACCGGCACGCCTCGCTCCTCGCAGAAGGCGCGCAGCATCTGGTTGCCGCGACGGGTGAGCTGGGCCTTGAGCGAGTCGGGGGCGTAGTAGAAGCCCGCGTGCAGCACTCCCGAGTTGCGCCCTGAGGCATGCTCCGCGAGCCGCTCCTCCTTGTCGAAGACGACCACCCGCGATCCCGGATGCGCGGCGAGCCACGCGTCGGCAAGGGCCAGGCCGACGATGCCTCCCCCGACTACGGCGACGTCGTAACCGCGCATGCATCGACCCTAGGCCGAGCCAGGAGTCAGGGCAGCGGCACCCGGAAGAACTCCGGTCGATAGAGAGTCGGGTCTGCCGAGACCGCATCGGAGTTGGTCGTATTGCGGCTCACGCTCAGCACGATGGTGCCGGGCTCGGGGAAGAGCGCCGGGTGCGCGATCGCGGCGTAGGCGAGGATCCCGGCCTCGGGATAGCTCGGTCGTGATGCGACGACCTCACCCGCGGTGAAGGGCCCGGTCGGGGATGGCGCCGAGCGGATGACGACATCGCTGCCGAGGTAGCCGTCGCGCTTGCTCACGGCGTACCAGGTGTCACCCTCCGCAAAGACCGAGAGCGTCTGCTCGACCCCGCCTACGGCGGGGATCACTGCCACAGCAGTGGCCTCATCGGAGCTCCATGCATTTCCCGTCCAGTACTCCCACGAGTCGGTATCGAAGATTTGCGTCGGTGTCGTGCGTGCGACGTGGAGCGACCAGCCGAAGACGAAGTCGCGCTCGGGATTGGCCGTGCCATAGACGTAGACGTAGCCGTCGTCCGCGCGCCATGCGGCTGCGCCCCAGCCGATGCGCTGCCGTGATGCGTCGTCCGAGCCGATGTCGCTCACGCGCGCGACATGGGGGATGCCATCGGAGTCGACGTGCACCTCGGCAATGCTCGGACCGAGGTTCGCGAACTGGCCGTCGCCGCGCTCGGCCACGCGCTGGAGGAACATCGCCACGGTCGAGTCCGGCCCGACCTCCACGAGCGATGTCGGCCAGTAGCCGACGCCATCGATGCGGTCGGGGACGAAGGCCGATCCCCTCGGCCCGAGCACGAGACAGGTCCGGTCGCCGGCGAATGCGAGGAGGGCGTTGCGCACGCTGGTCTCCTGCGTCAGGGGTGTGTCGAGGAGGCTGTCACCGAAGGCCATGAGGTGGTCGCCTCTTGCCAGCATGGTGTCGACGGCCATGTCCCCACCGGCGAGGCCGACGATCGAGGGGGATCGTGCGAAGTCGGCCGCCATCGCGTCGACGTCGGCATAGGACTCGACGGGCTGGCAGTCGACGACCGACTGGCGGCTCGGCGGAGGGGCATCCGATGCGGTGCTCGCATCTATCGCGCACGCCGACGTCGTGAGTAGCGCGGCAGCGCACATTGCCGCAAGACCCTTCACCCCGTGACGCTAGGCCGGGTGCGCGGCCCATGTCATCGGCCAGCGCTGCAGGCTGACCGGTCATGAACGAGCGAGGACTACTCCGTCGCGAGGGTGAGAGCGCGGAGGACCGCGGCTGCGCTCCCCAGGTCTTCGACATGTCGCGTGATCGCGCGCTCCTCGGAGTTGAACTTCGGGAAGAGCCCGCGCATGAGTTTTTCTCCCGCGGGGGTGAGCGTCACGTCGACGAGGCGTCCGTCCGTCTCGCTGCGCGAGCGCTCGACCAGCCCGCGGCCTTCGAGGGTGGTGAGCACACCGGAGAGGGTGGCCTTGGAGAAGCCTCCCTCCGCCGCGATCGTGCGGGTCTCCACCCGCCCCCAGATCCAGACGACCCACAGCACGACGAAGGCGGTCCAGGTGAGGTCGGCCGGGGCGAGCACGCTGCGCTCGAGGTGGTTGCGCACGGCATTGGCCGCCCGGAAGAGGTTGGAGCAGACCGCCATCGCTTCGAAGTCGAGCGTGAGGTCCCCGAGCCGATCGGCCACCTGCCGCTCGGTCTCGGCCAGGGTGTGGGGGCCGGCCATCCCGGAAGTGTCGCACTGCCCTTCCGTTCGGGCCCAAACATCTGGCACTATCCAAGATGGTTAGGACCCGAACGATCTGATCGGGGACGCCCACCGGAAGTCCAGGGCCACCGCTGGCCCGCGAGCACGGGAGGACCCATGTCCGTCAAGTCCGACATCTCTCTGGCTGACCTCGACCTCTTCGAGGCGGGTCCGCCGTGGGCGACCTTCGACGCCCTGCGCCGTGAGGATCCCGTGCACTGGGATGTCGAGGACGCACCCAATAGCGGCTTCTGGTCCATCACGCG
>CAZLNF010000259.1:0-2513 GCA_964560885.1 uncultured Actinomyces sp.
CCGGCATCGAGCAAGCCGGCATCGCGCAAGCCCGCCCCGCGGCGCGCCCCCACTCGGCGTCCGTCGACCCGAAGCGGCCCCGGGCCGGTGGCCAGGGCCGTGGCCGGATTCGGTCGCGCCCTGAAGGCTCTGTGGCTCGGGATCGCCCACGCGATCGGGGGAGCGGCCCGACGCGTAGGCAACGGAGCACGCGACCTCGACGACGTCCATCGTCGAGATGGGCTCGGTCTCCTCTTCATTGCGCTCGCGGTGATCGTCGCCGCGGCGGTGTGGTTCGGAGTCGACGGCTGGTTCACTGCAGGCCTGGGCACCGTCTCGGCGTACCTGCTGGGCGCCTTCGACATTGCCGTGCCCGTGCTCCTGCTCGCGATCGGCTGGCGCACGCTGCGTCATCCCGAGGATCACGTCACCAATGGCCGACTGCTGGTCGGCGGACTTGCTCTGTTGCTTGCCGCGGCCGGCCTGTGGCACATCGTCCAGGGGCTGCCGACGCCCAGCGATGGGTTCGAAGCCCTCGCATCAGGCACGGGCATCACGGGATGGGTCACCACCGCTCCGGTGGCTGCGGCCCTGGGTCCCGTGGTCGCGGGCGTACTCCTCGCACTACTGGCGCTTTTCGGCATTCTCGTGCTCACGGCGACACCGCTCATGGCCGTCCCCCAGACGCTGGGGAAGGCCTTCTCCCATGTGCTGCGCCCGGGATCGGGGGGTCGCGGCGTTGAGGTGGAGCTGGACTCCTACGCCGCTGACGAAGTGGATGGATTCATCGTCGACGAGGACGGCGGCGTCGCGGACGCGATCGAGTTCGGCGGCGCCGCGATCGATCGCGAGGCGGAGGCGGAGTTCCTCGTGTCCGCGGCCGAGCCCGCGGGTCCCGCGCTGGGCCTGGCGAGTGCGGCGCGCGATATCGCGGAAGCCGCCCGGTTCGACACGGGAGCCCCGGTCGTCACCCCACGTGATGAGACGAGCGAGATTCCGATCGTCTCCGCGGGCACACCCCCCGTGCCTGCGCCGAAGCCTGCGCCGCCCGCAGGGCCGTCCGAGCAGCTGCCCCTGGATCGTGCGATCGACTACCGACTGCCCAACCCCACCACTCTTAAGGCTGGGCCCGCGCCGCGTGCGCGCACCAAGGCCAATGACGAGGTCGTCGCCTCACTTACCCAGGTGCTCGAGGAATTCGCCATCGACGCGCGCGTGACGGGCTTCACTCGCGGGCCGACCGTCACGCGCTATGAGATCGAGCTCGGGCCGAGTGTCAAGGTCGAGCGAGTGACCGCCCTCAGCCGCAACATCGCCTACGCCGTGGCGAGTCCCGAGGTGCGCATCCTGAGCCCCATCCCGGGCAAGAGCGCGATCGGCATCGAGATCCCCAACACCGACCGAGAGCTCGTCAGCCTTGGCGACGTGCTGCGCTCGAGCACGGCGGTGGATGAGCACCATCCGATGACGGTCGCGCTTGGCAAGGACGTCGAGGGTGGCTACGTCGTTGCCAACCTCGCCAAGATGCCCCATCTGCTCGTCGCGGGTGCCACGGGCGCGGGCAAGTCGAGCTGCATCAACTCGCTCATCACCTCGATCCTCATGCGCGCCACTCCCGACGATGTCCGCATGATCCTCGTGGATCCCAAGCGCGTGGAGCTCACGGCCTACGAGGGCATCCCGCACCTCATCACGCCGATCATCACCAATCCCAAGAAGGCGGCGGATGCGCTCCAGTGGGTCGTCAAGGAGATGGACGCGCGCTACGACGACCTCGCTCACTTCGGCTTCCGCCACATTGACGACTTCAACAAGGCTGTGCGCACGGGCAAACTCACGCCGCCGCTCGGCAGTGAGCGGGTCCTGAGGCCCTACCCCTACCTTCTCGTCATCGTCGATGAGCTTGCCGATCTCATGATGGTCGCGCCGCGCGATGTCGAGGATTCTGTCGTGCGCATCACGCAGTTGGCACGCGCGGCGGGAATCCACCTCGTCCTGGCCACGCAGCGGCCCAGCGTCGACGTGGTCACGGGTCTCATCAAGGCCAACGTGCCCAGCCGACTCGCCTTCGCCACGTCGTCACTGGCCGATAGCCGGGTCATCCTCGACCAGCCGGGCGCGGAGAAGCTGGTGGGTCAAGGCGATGGCCTCTTCCTGCCCATGGGCGCGAGCAAGGCCCAGCGCATCCAGGGCGCCTTCGTCTCCGAGAGCGAGATCCGCTCGGTGGTGCGCTTCGTGCGCGAGCAGATGGATCCTGATTATCGCGAGGACGTCACGAGTCCGGCTGCGGCTGCGCGTCAGATCGACGAGGAGATCGGCGACGACCTCGACCTGCTGTGCCAAGCCGCCGAACTCGTCATCACGACCCAGTTCGGGTCGACATCGATGCTGCAGCGCAAGCTGCGCGTCGGCTTCGCCAAGGCGGGGCGGCTGATGGATCTGCTTGAGTCCCGCGGTGTGGTGGGTCCGAGCGAAGGCTCCAAGGCGCGCGAGGTGCTGCTCAAGCCCGACGACCTCCCCGGCTTCCTCATGGA
>CAZLNF010000260.1:0-2513 GCA_964560885.1 uncultured Actinomyces sp.
GTGCAGATCTGGCTCGATCCCTTTGCCTACTCCGACACCGGCGGCTACCAGATCGTGCAGTCGCTCTACGGCTTCGCCAACGGCGGTCTCTTCGGCACGGGGCTCGGTCGTGGCTACCCCGAGCTCGTGCCCTTCGCTAACACCGACTTCATCCTCGCGGGGCTGGGCGAGGAGCTGGGTCTCACGGGTGCCATCGGGATCCTGCTCCTCTACGCCGTCCTCATCGAGCGCGGTCTGCGCACAGCCGTGTCGGTGCGTGATCCCTTCGGCCAGCTCCTGGCCGCCGGCCTATCCATTACCCTCGCGCTGCAGGTCTTCGTCATCGTCGGCGGCGTCACGCGGCTCATCCCGCTCACGGGCTTGACGACACCCTTCCTCTCTTACGGCGGATCGTCGCTCGTGGCCAACTGGGTGATCATCGCGATCCTGCTTGTCATCTCCAACCGCGCGCGCCGCCCCGCGCCGGCACCACCCGCGCCCGAGACGGTGGCGACCCAGGTGGTGCGTCGATGACCCGCGCGATCCGCCGTATCAGCCTCGTCCTGGCGATCCTGCTCGTCGCGCTGATGGCCAACGTCACGCTCATCCAGGTCTTCCGCAGTGATGACTATCGCGCGCGCGCCGACAACCAGCGCGTCATCCTCGACGAATACGGCCGGCAGCGTGGGCCGATCCTCACCGGCCCCGACGCGGTCGCGCTCTCGGAGGCCACCCGGGGCGCCCTCAAGTGGCTCCGGGTCTATCCCGAGGGCGAGCAGAATGCCTCGGTCACGGGTTTCTACTCGATCGTCTACGGCGCGACCGGCCTCGAGCGCACGGAAAACGGCGTCCTCTCGGGCTCGTCCGACCTGTTCTTTGTCGACCGGCTGCAGCAGCTCATCGCGGGAGCCCAGCCGCGCGGTGGAGCCGTGACCACGACGATCGACCCGGCGGCACAGGCCGCGGCGTGGGCGGGCATCGCCGGCACGCGTGGCGCGGTCTTCGCGATCGAGCCATCGACCGGCCGCATCCTCGCCCAGGTGCAGTCGCCATCCTTCGATCCCAACCTCCTCTCGTCGCACGATCCCGCGTCGATCCGCGACTACTACGAGGAGCTGCTCGATGACCCTGACCAGCCGCTCATCAACCGACCGATCGTCGCGCTGAGTCCCCCCGGATCGACGTTCAAGCTCGTCACCGCCGCCGCCGCCCTGGCATCCGGCCGATTCACGATGGACTCGGTGCTCCCCGGCCCGGCCGAATACGACCTGCCGCTATCGGAGCGCACGCTGCGCAACTGGACCGGGGAGGAGTGCGCCCCCGGGGGTGAGATCACCCTCGAGCAGGCGCTCGCCGTGTCGTGCAACACCGCCTTTGCCTGGCTGGGCAATGAGCTGGGCGCCGATGCATTGCGCGAGCAGGCGGAGCTCTTCGGCTTCGACTACAAGTTCGAGACACCGTTGCGCGCCGCCACTTCGCGCTTCCCCGAGAGCCCCGACGAGCCGCAGACGGCAATTAGCGCGATCGGCCAGTTCGACGTGCGCGCGACGGCCATGCAGATGGCGATGGTCGCTGCCGGCATCGGCAACGGTGGGATCGTCATGGAGCCCTATCTCGTGCAGGAGATCCGCGCACCCGACCTCACGATCCTGCGTACGTCGGACCCGCGCATCTTCCGCACCGCCCTCACACCGGAGCAGGCCGATCAGATGCAGCAGATGATGGTGGCCGTTGTCGAGGAAGGCACGGCCGGCATCCTCCAGGGCATCGTCGACGGCGAGGGCGAAGCGGTGAGCGTCGGTGCGAAGACGGGCACGGCGCAGACCGGCCGCGATGGCGACCAGCCCATCTCCTGGATGGTCGCCATGGCTCCCGCTTCCAACCCGAGCATCGCCGTCGCGGTCGTCGTCGAGGACGGCGGCCAGACCGAGCTCAGCGGGGGTGCCCTCGCGGGGCCCATCGCTCGTGCGGTCATCGAGGCGGCGCTGCAGTGAGGTCCGTCACCGCACGCGGGCCGGTCGTCCGCGCCTGGAGGGGAACTCACTGCGACACTGGAGCGTCTATGGCTAGGCAGTTCAGGAGGCAGGCGTGACGCAGGACCCCGGCGTGGGCCGCACCCTCGGCGACCGCTACGAGCTCGTGGCGGTCATCGGCCGAGGCGGCATGGCCGAGGTCTGGGAGGCGCGCGACACGCGACTCGGCCGCCGCGTGGCTATCAAGATTCTGCGCCCTGACCTCGCGCGCGACCCGGCGTTCCAGGCCCGCTTCCGCCGCGAGGCGCAGTCCGCGGCCTCGCTCAACCACCCCAACATCGTCGCGGTCTACGACACCGGCGAGGACATCCTCATCGACGGCACCGAGTCGACCGTCGTGCCCTACATCGTCATGGAGTACGTCGATGGCATGACCCTGCGGCAGATCCTGTCGAGCGGACGACGCCTCCTGCCCGAGCGCTCGCTCGAGATCACCGCGGGCACGCTCAGCGCCCTGGACTACGCGCACCGTCACGGCATCATCCACCGCGACATCAAGCC
>CAZLNF010000261.1:0-2503 GCA_964560885.1 uncultured Actinomyces sp.
CGGTGGCACGGTCCATCCCCTTGGCGCGGTAGATGAGCTCGAGCTCCTTGCGCTCTTCCTCGGGCTTGTCGCGCAGCTCGCGCGCTTCCATCTCGATCTCGCGCTCGAAGAGGTCGCGCTGGCTGGCGACGCTGACGTACTCACCCGCCGCCATGGAGAAGGCGCCGGCGAGGAGGCCCGCGACACCGGCGAAGAGCACCACACCGTTGTCGGTGCCCGTGCCGGCAAAGCCCATGACGAGCGCGGTGTTGGACACGAGACCGTCGCTGATGCCAAAGATCGCGGCCCGCACGGAGCCCGATGTGTCGACCCGGTGCCACTGCTCACCGAAGTCGACACTGCCGTCGGCACTGATCACGCCGCGATCGACAGCAGCGGTGGCGGGTGCGTGCTCGCGAAGCCTGCGGAAGGTCTCGGCGTGCTCCCGCTCATCGGCCGACATCGAGTCGGGAGCCTCTGGCTCGTCGTCGTACATCCCCGCGTCGGCACCCTCGGCTTCCTCGAGGTGCGCCAGGACGTCATCCATGCCCGCAGCGCGAGCGCGCGCGACCATCGCGGCATCCTCGGGATCAAGGGCGGTGGGAGCAGGAGGGATGGGTACGCCGTACTCCTCGAGCTTGGCGACCCAGTGGGCTGCGTGCTCGTCCTCGATGTCAGCGAGTTCGAGGAGTGCCTCGCGACGCTCGCCGTCGCTTGCCTCCGCGAGCGACCGGTAGAGCATCGAGGCCTTGCGCTCGGCCTCGAGGTACTTCAGGAAGCGCTTGGGGTCCTGCTTGCTCATCCTGAACCCTCATCCCATGAATGCCTCGGGATCATCCTGATCCCTCGGTATTGCCCGCATCCGCCGCGGCGGGGTCCGTAAGGCGATAGCGATCGATGGCCTTGGCCAGGTCCTGCCGCTCAACCAATCCCTGGTCGGCCAGGCCTGTCAGCGTGCGCACCACGATCGACTCGGCATCGACGAGGAAGTGCCGGCGTAGGGCGCCCCGGGTGTCGGACATGCCCCAGCCGTCGGTGCCGAGAGTGCGGTATTCGGCCGGCACCCAGGTGCGGATCTGATCCTGCACCGACTGCATCCAGTCGGAGACGCCGACGACCAGATCACCGCGCCCTGCGAGTCGCTGCGTGACGTAGGGCACGAGCGGCTCATCAAGCGGGTTGAGGAAGTTCCGGCGCTCCGCATCGAGCGCTTCGCGACGCAACTGGTTCCATGACGTGACGGACCAGATGTCGGTCTCCACGCCCCAGTCCTCGCGCAGCAGTCGCTGGGCATCGAGCGCCCAATTGACCGCCACACCCGAGGCGAGGATCTGCGGACGCGGCGCCTCTCCACCGCCCTCGGAGACCAGGTGCATGCCCGCGACGATGCCCTCGACATCGACCCCCTCGGGCTCGGCGGGCTGGGGGTAGGGCTCGTTGTAGACCGTGAGGTAGTAGAAGACGTCCTCCTGGTCGTCGCCGTACATCCGTCGCAGACCGTCGGCCACGATGTGGCCGATCTCGTAGCCATACGCGGGGTCGTAGGCCATGACCGCCGGATTGGTCGATGCCAGCAGGAGCGAGTGGCCGTCCTCGTGCTGCAGACCCTCGCCGTTGAGGGTCGTGCGACCCGCTGTCGCGCCGAGGACGAAGCCGCGCACCATCTGGTCCATGGCCTGCCAGAAGGCATCGCCCGTGCGCTGGAAGCCGAACATCGAGTAGAAGACGTAGACGGGGATCATCGGTTGGCCGTGGGTGGAGTAAGACGACCCCGCGGCGATGAAGGAAGCGACCGAGCCGGCCTCGTTGATGCCCTCGTGCAGGATCTGGCCGTCCTTGGCCTCCTGGTAGTTGAGCACCAGCTCGCGATCGACGGAGATGTACTGCTGCCCTGCGGGGTTGTAGATCTTCGCCGTCGGGAAGAGCGAATCCATGCCGAACGTGCGCGCCTCGTCGGGGATGATCGGCACGAAGCGCGCGCCGATGCCCTGATCGCGCATGAGGTCCTTGAGGAGTCGCACGAAGGCCATGGTCGTGGCGATCGCCTGCTTGCCCGAGCCACGGCGGACCACCTCGTAGGTGTCCGACGGAGGCATCGGCAGCGCTGCAGAGCGGGTACGCCGCTCCGGGATGGACCCGCCGAGTCGACGCCTGCGGTCGAGCATGTAGGTGAAGGCCTCGGAGTCCGGACCGGGATGGAAGTACGGCGGGAGGTAGCCGTCGCCCAACTCGGCGTCGGAGATCGGGATGTGCAGGCGATCGCGGAAGAGCTTGAGGTCGTCGAGCGCGAGCTTCTTCATCTGGTGGGTCGCATTGCGGCCTTCGAAGTGCGGCCCGAGCGTGTGTCCCTTGATCGTCTTGGCGAGGATCACCGTCGGCTGGCCCGTGGTCTCGACCGCAGCCTTGTAGGCGGCGTACATCTTGCGGTAGTCGTGACCGCCGCGCTGCAGGCTCCAGATCTGCTCGTCGCTCCAGTCCTCCACCAGCTTGGCCGTGCGCGGATCGCGACCGAAGAAGTGCTCGC
>CAZLNF010000262.1:0-2468 GCA_964560885.1 uncultured Actinomyces sp.
GCCACTCCATGGGCGCGCTCGTCTCGCAGCTGGTCGCCGACCGCTACTCACCGCGAGGCCTCGCGCTGCTCACGCCCGCCCCCATCCAGGGAGCGGCGTACGAGCTGCCCAAACTCATCCGCAAGCGCCCGCTCGATGCCCTCAAGGTTGTCGCAGGTGGCACGCTGCCGCTGCGCTCCGAGCAACTCTTCACCGGCCTCGATGAGACCACCGCGGCCCGCTATGTCGACCGCCTCGGCAGGGAGTCGCCGTGGGCGCAGTACGAGCTGCTGCTCCCGCATCGCATCGGCCCCGTGCGCTGTCCCGTGCTCGTCGTTGGCACGCCCGACGACCGCGTCGTCGACGAGAAGGCCGTCGAGGTGACGGCGGCGGCGTACGGCGTCGATCCCGTCTGGCTCCCGGGCATCGGCCATGACCTCATGCTCGACGGTGGCTGGGAGAAGGCGCTCTCCGTCGTCCTCGACTGGGTCGACGAGCGCTGCTGACGTCGAACTTAGGGACGAAAGCGTCGCCCAGCTGCACAAACGTCCCGAAGTTCGTGGCATCCACCGGGAGAATGACCGCATGAGCGATCCCGCACTGGCCCAACAGCTCGAGACCTGTCTCACGGCGTACTCCATGGACCGCACCCCTGATCCCGTGGCCGAGCGCGCCGCCGTGAAGGCCACGCTGGAGATGCTCAGCGAAGCGGCACCCGGCAAGTCCGTCGAGGTGCGCGTCCCGCCCTACGCCGCCGTGCAGGTGGTCGAGGGCGTGAAGCATCGTCGCGGCACGCCCGCCGCTGTCGTCGAGTGCGATGCCGCCACGTGGCTGCGCCTCGCCACCGGAGCGCTCACCTGGGCCGACGCCATCGCGAGCGGGCGTCTGCGCGCGAGCGGTGAGCGCAGCGATCTCTCGGCGTACCTCCCGCTCGCCTAGGACTTCAGCGGGTAGCGCCAGATCAGGGGCAGGCTCGAAGCGACAAGCACCACGGGCAGCACCGAGAAGGCCAGTTGCACGCCGGTGATGGCCAGGGCGGGCTGGTCCACGATCTGCCCAGCCGTCGTCGAGACGTAGCCCGTCACGGCGAGCAGCAGCAGTACCAGCGCCGGCCCGATCGCGAAGGCGGCGGTCTCACCGGCCGTCCACACGCCGGTGAAGGATCCCGCGCGCTGCTCGCCCGTGCGCGCCGCATCGTCGGAGATCGTGTCGGGCAGCATCGCGAGCGGGAACATCTGCATGCCGGCGTAGCCGACGGAGGTCACGGCGATCAGTAGCATCGCCAAGGCGAGAGGCAGGAAGGGTGCGGCCAGCGAGGCGAGCAGTCCGCCCATGAAAAAGAATGACGCGATGATGAATCCGCGCCGCTTGCCGAGGCGGTGACCGACCTTGGCCCAGAGCGGCATGACAATCACGGCGGGCACCAGGAGTACGCCGAAGACGAGTCCGAAGTCGGCCACGCCGAGGATGAAGCGGGAGAAGTACGGCGCCGCCGCGAGCACCGCACCTGCACCGAGCGCCTGGAGGACAAAGGCAAGGAGGAGCAGGCGGAAGGGGCGCGCCGCCCAGGCGGTGCGGAATTGCTGGACAGGGGAGTGCGTGCCCGCCGTCGACTCGGTCACATAGCGGTGCAGGCCGCGCACGACTCGCCAGCAGACGAGCATCGCGAGGGCGATGAGCCCGCCCACGGCGATGCCCATGATGAGGTAGCCGGAGTTCTCATCGGCGAAGAGGCCGACGACCACCGGCGCGCCGACGCCGAAGAGCAGGATTCCGACCACCTGGAATCCCACGCGCCACGACATGAGCGTGGTGCGCTCCTTGGGTGAGTCCGTGATCTCCGCCGCGAGTGCGATGTAGGGCACCTGGAAGAAGCCGAATGCCGAGGCGGCGACGAGGAAGGCGATGAGCACCCACGCTGCGGCGACCATCGGCGCGACCCCGGCGGGCACCGCGAACATGAGTGGGAAGCACACGAGCATGCCGATCGCGCCATAGACGAGGAAGCGCGAGCGGTTGCCCGTGCGCGCGACCGCCCGATCGCTGAGCGTGCCGACGTAGGGCAGGAAGAAGACGTCCCAGAGCTTGGGCAGGAGCACGACCAGGGAGGCGATGCCGGCGGCCACACCCAGGGTGTTGGTGAGGTAGATGGCGAGGAGGAGGCCGGGAACAGTGCCGAAGCCCGCAGTCCCCGCTGCCCCCAGGGCGTAGCCGAGGGTCGGGCCTCGGCGTAGCCGGGACGGCTCACCCTGCAGGGCCGGCAGCCCGGGGGCAGACATGGCTGGAGAGTAGTCGCGCCGGCTCCGCCCTCCCCCGGGATTTGACACCGCCGTGGACCCGCGGGCAAAGTTAGGTCGTCCTAACTTAGCCTTACCTAAGGAGTTCTCGGTGTTCCGATCGAAGCGGGCCCTGCTGGGTCTCGCCGCGGCCACGCTGGCCCTGCCCCTCCTCGCCGCCTGCGGTGGCGGGAGTTCCGACTCGGCCGACGG
>CAZLNF010000263.1:0-2435 GCA_964560885.1 uncultured Actinomyces sp.
CAGCCCCAGGGGCAGGGCGAGGGCAGCGGCGGCGATGCCGACGCGGCCGAGTGTGAGTCGGATCATGTTCTGCCTTCCGGTTGGGCGGTCCTGGTCGACCGTCACTGGGGGGTACTTCGCCTCGTGGGGGGCTCTTGGATGCACCCGGATGCGGTCAATTTCCCGACGGGCGAGATCGGTCCCCGCGAGTTAACGTTGAATGCCGACTCGGGAGGTCACATGGCACGCGTTCGCTTCACGGTGCGCAAGCATCTGCCCCTACCGGGGCGCATCGCCTATGAGGAGCTCGTCGACTGGCGCGGCCACGCCGAGTGGGTGCCGATGACCCGCGTGGTCATCGAGTCGGGTGACGGGGGCGTGGGCACCACGTTCGTCGCCACCACCGGTCTCGGCCCGCTCGCCCTGCCTGATCGCATGCGCGTGGAGTCGATGGACACGGATGCCCGGACTGTGACCGTGGTCAAGATCGGTCCGGTGCTCACCGGCGAGGTGCACCTTGCTGTCGCTTCCGTTGGTGACGCAGCCTGCACCGTGCTGTGGGACGAGGACATTCGCGTGCCTCTGCTGCCCGGCTTCCTGTCCAAGCCCGTGGGCGCTGTGGCACGCAAGGCCTTCGAGGTGTCGCTGGACCGCATGGCCAAGCACGCCCGCAAGCGTCAGCGCGCCTAGCCCACCCGGTCGAGGGCCTGCGCCAGGTCGGCGATGAGATCGGCCGGATCCTCGAGGCCCGCGGAGATGCGCAACACGGCTTCGTGCGGCTGCGCGGATTCGGTGACCACGCGGTGGGTCAACGACGCTGGGTGCTCGATGAGCGTGTCGATCCCACCGAGGGAGACGGCGTGCGTGATGAGGCGCAGCGCCCCGCACACCTTCTCGGCCGCATCGAAGCCGCCGACCATCTCGAAGGCCAGCATGGCTCCGGGCCCGGTCATTTGGCGACCGATGAGTCCGGTCGGATCGGCCCCGGGAAGGCCGGGATAGAAGACGCGCGAGATGGCGGGCTGGTCCACGAGCCAGCGGGCGATCTCCCCGGCGACGCGCTGCTGCTCGCGCATCCGGATCGGCAGGGTGCCGACGCCGCGCAGCATCAGATAGGCGGTGAAGGGATCCATGACCCCTCCGGTGACGACGCGCAGGGGCCGCAGGGTCCGCGCCAGCTCGGGGGACGTCACCACGACACCCCCCATCGCGTCACCGTGACCGCCGAGGTACTTCGTGGCGCTGTGCACGGAGTACGCCGCCCCGTGGCGCAGGGGCTGCTGCAGCACGGGCGAGGCGAAGGTGTTGTCGATCATCACCGGGACGTCGCCTGCCTGGCGCGCGATGTCGGCGATGTCGCGCAGCTCGAGCGTGGGGTTGCTCGGTGTTTCGAGCACGACGAGGCCGGTGTCGTCGGTCACGTGCGCGGCGATCTCATCGGGAGCGGCGTAGGTCACCCGTGTGCCGAGGATGCCGGACTCGAGGATCGCGTCTGTGCCGCCGTAGAGCGGGCGCACCGCGATGACATGGGGCTTGCCTGCCGCAACGCGACTCAGGATGACCACGTGCGTCGCGGCCATGCCGCTGGCGAAGGCAATCCCCTCGACATCGAGCGACGGCCCATCAGGCACGTAGCCCTCGAGTGCTGCGACGGCTTCCTCGAAGCGCGCAACGGTGGGATTCCATGCGCGGCGATAGATCGTGCTCGCGCCGTGCGGGAGCGGCTTGCCCTCGATGAGCTCGTCGAGGACATCGCGTGCCTCGCTCACGTCGGGGAGCGGCGCTGTCGTCGACAGGTCGATGGGCACGGCGTGGACACCCAGATCCGTGAGGTCGGTGCGCCCCGCATGCACGGCGACGCTCGGCAGGGAGAGGCCGTCGAGTGCGTCCATGCGCTCAGCCTGCCGCAACCCGCTCGGGCGCGGTGCCCCGACGAAGGAAAACGGCTGTGCCGATGCCCAGGCCCAGCACGAGGGCACCCGCGGCGAGATAGCCCCAGGGTGCGCTCACCCCGACGGCCACCGCCGATGCGCAGACTGCCAATCCGACAGCCCCACCGCCGTAGCGCACCACCATCGACAGGCCTGATGACGTCGGGAGCAGTGCGTCGGGGGTCGACGACAGCATGAGGCTGACCCCCACCGGAGTGATGAAGCCGCACCCGATGCCCGCAAGGGACATTCCTGCGCCCACCCACAGTGGGGACGATGTCGACATGAGTGCGAGGACCCCGCACGCGACGGTGAGGATCGCCAAACCGCTGAGGATGACCGGGCCGGCACCCAGGCGCACGGACAGTGAGGCGCCCACCCGGGCTCCGATCCAGTAGAGGATCGCCCACGGCGTGAGCACGAGCCCGGCCAGCACGGGGTCGAGGTCGAAGTCGCCGCGCAGTTGAATCGCGCCGAGGAACTGCAGTCCGAGGAATCCGACGTACGACGCGGCTAGTGCCAACG
>CAZLNF010000264.1:0-2432 GCA_964560885.1 uncultured Actinomyces sp.
CGCCACTGGAATGTCTTCGAGCGCAACGACCTCGGCCCCGACGGCGAGATCGCCCGCCAGGAGCTCGCGGAGTTCCTCGAGGGCCTCCGCGTGCAGGCCGATCGCTTCGACAACCGTCGCGAGGCCCTCGCCAAGCGGCTCGGTTGGAACGACTGACGACACGGGGGCGTTAACCCTGGGGTTCGCGCCCCACCCTGGGTACCGTCGTATCCATGTCCGAGACGCGCACACGCCCCAGCCAGGTCACCATCGTCGTCATCCTCATCTGGATTGCCTTCGCGCTCACCGTGATCGGCGCCATCGCCACCATCCTCGCCGGAACGGCGATCGCCGCGAGTGATCAAGCCTCGGTAGAGCAGCTCCTCAAGGATCTCGACCTTCCTGCTTCGTGGAGCACCACCGCTGGTCCCATCGTCATCGTGACCGGGGCGCTCTTCTTCATCGTGGCGCTGATCGAGGCGATCTTCGCCATCGCGATCGGGCGAGGAAGCAACGTCGCGCGCATCCTGCTCACGATCCTGCTGATCATCCGGATCATCGGCGGGCTGGTCTTCATCCTCACCAGCTGGGGCACCGCGGCCTTCATGTTCGGCGTCTTCCTCGACATGGGCCTGGCCATCATCGTGCTGCTGCTGCTCTTCAACCATCAGTCCAACGAGTTCTTCACGGACGAGGTGCGAGCGCGCTAACGCTTCTACTGCTCTGCGGCGTACATCCCCGGCTCGGAATCGCCCACGATCCGAGCGAGTTGGGGCACGACCAGGAACCACGTGACCACGTGCGGGATGAGCAGCCAGATTCGCGTCGACCATAGGACGTCGGCCGGCTGGAGCAGCGGGCTCACGCACGAGAGCACCGCGATCGCCGTGCCGCCCCAAAACACGATGCGCCGTGCATGGCGGCGGCCCAGCATGATCGCGGTGAGCAGCGCGCCCACGAGTGCGGCCAGGAGCGGGACCAGGAGCATGAGGAACCACGGCACGACCTGCAGTCCCTCGGATCCCGGGCGCGCCACCTCGAAGGGCACGCCCAGAAGGCGACCGATCCCGTAGATCGCCAGGCTGATCAGCCCCGACCAGGCCCCGGTCACGACCCCGGCGTAGAGCAGGTTGGAGGTGTGAGGCACGGTGCTCGCCGGCGGCGGCACGGGGGTGACCGAGTCGGCCCAGGGAGCGCTCACGGAGGCAACCGTATGCCCGAACCCCTACCGGGCGTCCCCTTGCATTGGCTACCGATCAGTAGCATCATGGGGTTACTGGTGGGTAACACCCGTCGGTAACCGTCTGAGAAGGCATCTTCCGAGAGGGCAGGGATCGCCATGTCGCACTACAAGGCCAATCTTCGAGACATCGAGTTCAACCTCTTCGAGGTCTTCGGTGCGGGCGACCGACTGGGCACCGGCCCCTTCACGGTCGACGCCGAGACGGCCCGCGATGCGCTGGGCGAGATCGAGCGGCTCTCCTCCGGTCCGCTTGCCGAGTCCTACCTGTCCTCCGACCGCAATCCGCCCGTGTACGACCCCGCCACGTGCACCGTCACCATGCCTGAGGACTTCAAGAAGTCCTTCCGCGCGCTCATGGACTCCGAGTGGTGGCGCCTGGACCTGCCGGAGCACATGGGTGGCGCCGGCTCGTCGCCGTCGCTGCGCTGGGCCGCTGCCGAGATGTTCCTCGGCGCCAATCCCGGCACCTTCCTCTACATGTCCGGGCCTGGCTTCGCCACCATCCTCGATCGCATCGGCAACGACGACCAGAAGCGCTGGGGCCAGCTCATCGTCGACAAGGAGTGGGGCGCCACCATGGTGCTCACCGAGCCCGACGCCGGCTCCGATGTGGGCGCTGGACGCACCAAGGCCTACCCCAATGAGGACGGCACCTGGCGCATCGAGGGCGTGAAGCGCTTCATCACGTCAGCCGAGCACGACATGACGGACAACATCGTCCACCTCGTCCTGGCGCGCCCCGTGGGCGTGGAGGGCGTCGGCGGCCCCGGCACCAAGGGCCTGTCGCTCTTCCTCGTGCCGAAGTACCACGTCGACCTCGAGACCGGTGAGCTTGGCGCCCGCAACGGCGTCTACGCCACCAACGTCGAGAAGAAGATGGGCCTGAAGGTCTCCACCACGTGCGAACTCACCTTCGGTGAGAAGGAGCCGGCCATCGGCTGGCTCGTCGGCGACGTGCACGAGGGCATCGCGCAGATGTTCATGGTCATCGAGAACGCCCGCATGATGGTCGGCACCAAGGCCATCGCGCAGCTCTCGGCCGGCTACATGGCGGCCCTCGACTACGCCAAGACGCGCGTGCAGGGAGCGGCGCTCCCGCAGATGATGGACAAGACCGCCCCTCGCGTCACGATCATGCATCACCCCGACGTACGTCGCGGCCTCATGCTGCAGAAGTCCTACGTCGAGGGCATGCGGGCGCTCATCCACT
>CAZLNF010000265.1:0-2420 GCA_964560885.1 uncultured Actinomyces sp.
CCTTCATCGCGACAGCACCTAGTCTGGAGCCGTGATTCGTCGGCTCACCATCGTGCTCATTGCCGTGGGAGCGCTGTCCCTCGCGCCGATAGGGGCGATCGCCGACGAGCGAGCACCCGCGTCACCGAGGTGGACGGTCGGCCTGGACCTGGCCACGACGGGGATGGCCGAGGTGCGTCAGCCCTTCCGCATCGACGTAACCCCCATTCCCAAGGCCGAGGGTGTCGTCTTTGCACTCCAGGTGAAATCACCCGAGGGATTCTTGAACCAGCAGCGACTGACACTCGACTCCCGCGGACGAGCTTCCGGATTCGTGGTGAGCAATAAGGCTGCCGTACGCACCTACCGTGCCGTCATCCTCTCGGCCCGCGGACGCGTATTGGCATCGTCGACGCCCGTGACGGTCGCATGGGCGCCGCTGGAGCATTCCGTGAGCCTCACCTGCACGCGCACTAGTGCACCGGTCGGCGTCGACGTGCCGTGCACGATCACGGTGACTCCCGCCGTGAGGCTCGATCGCATGATCGCCTCCCTCCAGGGGATGGGGCGGACCGACTGGGTCCCCATCGAAGCGCTCAAGGTGACGCCCAGCGGTGTGATCACGACGGACGTCAAGGGCCTTGCCGAAGGAGTCACCACCTACCGCGCACTACTCCTCAGGGATGCAAAGGTGAAGGCCGAGTCCGCCATCATCTCGATCGCCTACTCTGCGCCATGACCTTTTCCATCGTCGCGCGCAGCGCTGAGGGTGATCGCTGGGGCGTCGCAGTCGCCAGCAAGTTCCTCGCCGCAGGTGCGGTCGTGCCCGGCGTACGCGCCCCCCTCGGAGCCATCGCCACGCAATCCTTCGCCAACCTGCGCTATCTCCCCGACGGCTTCGCCCTGCTCGCCGAAGGGCGCAGCGCCCAAGAGGCCCTAGACGCCCTGATCGCGGCGGATGACGGCCGCGACCAGCGCCAGGCCGGCATCGTCGACGGCCAGGGAGGCGCGTCGACGTTCACGGGAGACGACTGCATGACCTGGGCCGGTGGTGTCACGGGGCCCGGCTACGCCATCCAAGGAAACATCCTCACCGGCCCCGAGGTGGTCGCCGCGATGGAGGCGGCCTTCATCGCGAGCGGCGCGGAGGAGCCACTGGCCCATCGCCTCCACGCTGCCCTGCTCGCCGGGGATCGTGCCGGTGGCGACTCGCGCGGTCGGCAGAGCGCCGCTGTCCTCGTCGGCGGGGTCGGTGCGGGATACGGCGGTGGCAGCGATATCGCGGTCGACCTGCGCGTGGACGACCACCACGATCCGGTCGTCGAGCTCGGGCGGCTCCTCGGCATCCATGACCTGCTCTTCGGCAAGCCCGCCGAGTCGTGGCCGCTCGAAGCGGAGACCGCCGACCGGCTGCGGCGAGCGCTTGACGCGCTCGGCTACGCCGATCCGGACCTGGAGCGGGCGCTCGAGCGTGCCGCAGGCGTGGAGAACCTCGAGGAGCGCCTCCTGCCCGGGGCGGTGGATCCCGTCGTGCTCGCCTACCTCGAAGACCGCGCCACGGCCCGACACTCCGCCAACTAGGGCGCCGACAGGAAGTCGACGATCAAGCGGCTCGTGCCCTCCGGCTCGTCGTGGAGCACCCAGTGGGTCGCGTCGTCGAAGAACTCCACGCGCACGTCATCGCACAGTGCCGCGCTCGGCTCCACCATGGTGTCGCTCAGCGCCACATCGCGCCGGCCCCAGATGATGAGCGTGGGGACATGCACGCGTTTGTCAGCCAGACGCTCAGGGCGTCGGCGCACAGAGGCCCGGTACCAATTCATCATTCCCGTGCCCGCACCCGGATGACTCCAGGCGTCCTCGAGCTGCTCGAGGTAACGCGCATCGAAGGACCCGGGATTGCCCGTCTGGGCGATCATGCGCGCGAACCGGCCACGTGTGCGCTTGCCGAAGGCCAGTCGCTCCGGCAGCCAGGGCGCCTGGATGGCGAAGATGTACCAGCTCTTGCGCAATTGCTTGCGATTGCCCTTGACCTCGCGCGCGAAGACGCTCGGGTGCGGGACGTTGGCGACGACGAGACGCTCCACGAGATCGGGACGGGTCAGGGCCAGCCACCAGGCGACCGCCGCCCCCCAGTCGTGACCCACGACGAAGGCCCGGTCGCGACCGAGGGCGGTGACCAACCCCGCGGCATCGGCGCTGATCTCCTCGATCCGATAGGCATCGATCCCCTTGGGCTTCTCGCTCGTGCCGTATCCGCGCTGATCCGGCGCCACGACGCGGAACCCGGCCTGCGCGAGTGCCACGACGGGGCCTGCCATGCCGCGCCAGAACTCAGGGAAGCCGTGCAGGGCGATGACGAGCGGGCCTTCCTCGGGCCCGGCCAGTGCGCAGTGCAGGCGAATGCCGTTAGTGACGATGTCGCGGTGCTCGATGTCGAC
>CAZLNF010000266.1:0-2399 GCA_964560885.1 uncultured Actinomyces sp.
GTGGATCCACCGTGAATCCGCCGGCGACGAGGGGGGCCATGCGGCCATTGTCGCGCCCGGGATCTGGAGGTCCTGCCGCGGGACCAGGCCTCTGCCTATCTCGCTAGGCTGGCGACCCCGTCATCGCCGAGGAGCCCCGTGACGAAGCAAGACGCCGTACGCATGGATCCCATCGACGACGCCATCAAGGCGATCTCCGAGGGCCGAGCGGTCATTGTCGTCGACGACGAGGGGCGCGAGAACGAGGGCGATCTGATCTTCGCTGCCGAGAAGGCCACTCCCGAGCTCACGGCTTTCATGATTCGACACACGAGCGGCTACATCTGCGTCGGAATGACCGGTGAGGACCTCGACCGCCTTCACCTGCCACCCATGACCGTGGTCAACGAGGATCGCAAGGGGACGGCGTACGCCATCACGGTGGACGCGCGCGATGTGACATCGACAGGCATCTCCGCAACGGACCGAGCCATCACCATCCGAGCCCTCGGCGCTTCCGCGACCGAGGCCGGCGATCTCACGCGTCCGGGCCACGTGATGCCCTTGCGCGCTGTGGCCGGCGGCGTCCTCCGTCGCCCTGGACACACCGAGGCTGCCGTCGACCTGTCGACGCTTGCCGGACTCCACCCCTCGGGCGCCCTCTGCGAGATGGTCAACGACGACGGCACGATGATGGATGCGGCCCAGTGCCGTGCTTTCGCAGACGAGCACGGACTCGTCCTCGCGTCGATCGCTGACCTGATCCGCTACCGCGGAGGATCCGAGCGGCTCATCGAACGCGGGGCGACTACTCCCCTGCCGACCGAGCAAGGCGATTTCACCATCATCGGCTACCGAAGCCTGGTGGACGACTCAGAGCATGCGGCCATCGTGGCCGGCGATATCAGCAGCGGTGAAGACGTGCTCGTGCGCGTCCACGTCGAGTGCCTGGCCGGTGACGCGCTGCACTCCACGGGCTGCCGTTGCGGGGATCGACTGCGGTCATCGCTTGCGCGCATCGCCGAGGAAGGACGCGGCGTGCTCCTCTATCTACGTCCGCCGGCGTCGGGCGACACCCTCCTCGGCGGCCACACTTCGACATCGGGGACCGGAGACTCCCTGGATTACGGCCTCGGATCCCAACTCCTGTCCGACCTCGGTGTGCGGAGCATGCGCCTACTCACGGGCTCTCCCGATCGTCGCTACAGCCTCGACGGCTTCGGCTTGGAGATCCGCGAGACGATCCCGCTGGCCTAGACCCGGCCGTCGTCGAGGACGGCCCGTGCCGTGTCCGTGTCGGTCACCAGCGTGGTGAGCAATCCTCCTGACAGGGCGCCCCTGATAGCCGGGACCTTGTGGAGTCCGCCCGCCACACCCACCCGGCGCGGGATGAGCCGGAAGTCGTCGAGCGAGATGCCGACGACACGCTCATCAAGTGCTGACGAGACCGGATTGCCGGACGCATCGAAGAATCGGAAGCAGATGTCGCCCACTGCCCCGGCCGACGCGAGTTCCTGACGGTCAGCAGGCCCCCAGGCGTTGCCGCTGTCGCGCACGAGCGGCGAGGGATCCACCGACCCGATCCCGACCAAAGCCACGGTCACCCGCGCCCAGGAATTGACGATGGCTTCCAGGGCGGGGTCAGCCATGAGCGCGTCGCGTGCAGGCGCCGAACCGAGTACACCGGGAGCGGGCAGGCTCATGGGCTCGCCCCGGGTCGCCTGCGCGAGCAGGATGAGCAGTCGCACGGCCTGCGCCTGCACCTGCGGATCGCCGTGACCCCCCACCAGTTGCACCACGGCGCGAGAGCGCTGGGCCTTGGCCGGGTACGGCGGCCCCATGGCTGCGGCAGCAGCAAGGAGCGTCGTCGACCACGACGACACCCCGATGTCACCTTCGCCGCCCAGCGTGGCCTGCAGGTATTCCGCCGCACGCGCGCCCAGATCCGACGCCGCGTCGACGCCGGGGGGCGCGGTATCCACCACGACGACATCGTCAAGACCGAAGCGGAGTTGGAGTTCGTCTTCGACGTCAGCGTGTACGCCGTGGGGAGGCACCACCTGGACCCGGAGGATGCCGGCATCGCGGGCTCGCGACAGCAACCGGGAGACGGTCGCCTGCGAGAGGTTGAGGCGACGTCCGATCTCAGCCTGACGCAGTCCCTGCTCCGCTGAGAGACGCGCCACCTTGGTCATGAGCTCTGCCTGGCTCCAGGTCACCGCCTCGGTCATCTCGTGTCGCCCACCAACTCAAGGCACGCGGTGGAGATACCCGCCGCGGTCACGCCGGAGCGCTCATGGATGTGCTCAACCGATCCGGTAGGCGCGAAGCCGCGCATGCCCAGCATGCGCATCGGCGTGGGAAGGCGCTGGGCCAGCAACTCGGCGACTGCGCCTCCGAGCCCGCAGGGGTACGCCTCC
>CAZLNF010000267.1:0-2394 GCA_964560885.1 uncultured Actinomyces sp.
TCCGGCGGTGACGGGCGCTGGGCCGAGGCCCGCCGCTGGGAACGCTCATCGAGCCTTTCCTCCTGGGGTGTCGACGCGGGATTCCCCGCGCGGTCATTTCAGTCTAGGTGCGCGCACGCCCTGAGTCGTGTCGCGACGCGGTGGGTGATCTCACCGTGATCTTCCAGATTCCCGGACGCGAGTGACGCCCGCAGGGCGGGGTCCCGGATCCGCTTGGGTACCCTCGGCGACGGAGGATTCGCCTAGTGGCCTAGGGCGCACGCTTGGAAAGCGTGTTGGGAGCAATCCCTCAGGGGTTCAAATCCCCTATCCTCCGCGCTCCGCGAAGCCCGGGCGGCCTGCCGCCCGGGCTTCGCGCATCCTGCCCCCGGGCGGTCCGGCGTACACTCACTGTCGACCCCCCGCGCGGCGTCACCCCGCTGAATCCCCCAGGGCCGGAAGGCAGCAAGGGCAGGCGGGCTCTGTCGGGTGTGCGGGGGGTCCCGCACGTCCGTCCCCGGGGCTAGGGTGACCGGGTGTCCACGGCCCTCTACCGCACCTACCGGCCGGGGCGTTTGGCCGACGTCGTGGGCCAGGAGCACGTCACCGAGCCGCTCGCCCGCGCCCTCGCGAGCGATCGCGTGCATCACGCCTATCTCCTGGCCGGCCCGCGCGGCTGCGGCAAGACCTCGACCGCCCGGATCCTGGCCCGCTCGCTCAACTGCGCGCAGGGTCCCACCCCCGACCCGTGCGGGGAGTGCCAGCGCTGCATTGACCTGGCACCCAACGGCCCCGGGTCCATCGACGTCATTGAGTTGGATGCCGCCAGTCACGGTGGTGTCGACGACACTCGCGAGCTGCGGGAGCGCGCGATGTTTGCCCCCGTGTCCTCGCGCTACAAGGTCTACATCGTCGACGAGGCCCACATGGTCACCACCGCGGGCTTCAACGCGCTTCTCAAACTCGTCGAGGAGCCGCCGGATCACGTGCGCTTCATCTTCGCGACGACCGAGGCCGACAAGGTCATCCCGACGATCCGGTCGCGGACCTTCAACTACGGCTTCCGACTGGTGCCCACGCGCGTGCTCCAGCAGCACCTGGCGATGGTCTGCGAGGCCGAAGGAGTGCCCGCCGATCCTGCGGCGCTCGCCCTCGTCGCGCGCAGCGCAGCCGGCAGCGTGCGCGATGCGCTGTCGATCCTCGGCCAGCTCATCGCGGGATCGGGTCCCGAGGGCCTGACCCACGACGAAGTCTCCGCACAGCTCGGCGTCACCGACGCGGCCCTCCTGGACGACACCATCGACGCGATCGCGTCCGGTGAGGGAGCGAGACTCTTCTCCGTCATCGACCGGGTCATCGACGCCGGGCAGGATCCACGCCGCTTCGCTACAGATCTCCTGCAGCGGTTGCGCGACCTCATCGTGCTCTCGGCAGTCCCGGGCGATGAGGCCCTCGCCATCCTCGACGCACCCGATTCCGAGATCGAGATCATGCGCGCGCAGGTCGCCAAGCTCAGCCTCGCGGAGTTGTCTCGCGCTGCGGATCTTGTGAGCGACGGGCTCACTCAACTTCGCGGTGCAACCGCACCTCGCCTGCACCTGGAGCTCCTCGCAGCGCGTCTGCTGCTGCCCTCGGCAGACGCATCACCCGCCGGACTCGCTGTGCGACTCGATCGCCTCGAGCGCGGTGCGCCTGCGCCCAGGCCCGCCGCTGCACCGTCTGCTCCCGAGGCTCGCCGCGCGCGCGACCCGGAGCCCTCGGCCGCGCCGGCGGCCGAGGCGCCCGCTGCCGATCGGTCGGGCCAGGCTGAGGCGCCCGTGCAGCGCCCGTCATCGCGGTCGAAGGCACCGGCCCGGGGTGAGAGCGCGGCGGGGACCGCCCCACCACCACCGCCTCGGGTGTCGGCCGTGCTGCCCAGTGCTGCCCCGCCATCCGATTCTCCGTCGGATGCGCCCCCCGTGCCCGCCGCCGCTGCGCCGGTCGCAGCCGGGGCGACCCCAAGTCTCTCCGACGTCACGACGATGTGGCCCGCGATCCTCGAGGGCCTGAAGTCCATGTCGCGGGTGGGATGGATGGTCTTCAGCGACTCGCGCCCACTGTCGCTCGACGCGGGAGTGCTGGCCGTGGGCGTTCCCGAGGAGAGCAAGGTGCGCAATGCCCGCTCGAGCGGTCACGCGGAGCGGCTGCGCCAGGTGATCATCGACGTCATGCACGCCGATGTGCAGGTCGATGTCGTCGCCACCGGCTCTGCGCCCCCATCTCCGACGGTCGACGCACCTGTTTCGGATGAGCCCAGCCTCGACGACTCCGACAGTGACGATGACGTGAGCGGTGAGGCGCTCGCGATGCGCGAGCTCGGAGCGACGGTCATCGGCGAGATCGAGCAGGGCTGAGATGTACGACGGCATCATGGCC
>CAZLNF010000268.1:0-2370 GCA_964560885.1 uncultured Actinomyces sp.
TCGTGGCGGCCTCCATCATCGCCATACCCCTGCTCCTGCGCATGCGAGATCGACGCGGCATGACCATGGCGCAGATCAACGCCGAATTCGGCGAGGGGTGACACAGCCCGCCCTGGCACCGGCCTGTCGCCATCACGGAGGGCCTCAGGTGCGCCACAATCGCCACACCAGTGCAGTCAGTCAAGGGAGGCAACTCGCCATGCCACGTCCGTTTGGAGTCACGCTCGTCGGGATTCTCGTCATCATCGCCGGAATCAGCTATGTCCTCTCCGGCATTCTCGCCATCTTCAACGCCGACATGCGCGCAAGCGTCGGACTCTTGAGCATCATCGTCGTGCTCGTTCTCGGCCTGATCTACCTCGCTGTCGCTAAGGGCCTCTTCGATGGCAATAGCTTCTCGCGCTTCCTTGTCGGCATCGTCACCGTGGTCGCCCTGCTCTTCGGGATCTTCCAGCTCATCTTCATCAGCGGTGCTCGCTGGAACGGCCTCTTCAGCGCGATCTTCTCCCTGATCATCCTGGGACTGCTCTTCTCGCGTAAGGCGACGCTCTTCTTCACCGCTCGCTGACGCCACCATTGCGTACCGACGAGGGCCCCGGAGTCATTCGGCTTCCGGGGCCTTCGTGCGGGCAGGCCGCAAAGGCGAGATGCCACCATCATCACCCCCTGGTCTCGGATTAGGGTCGAGCCATGGATCCCCGTCCCTTCCGTCAGGTGGATGTCTTCACAGCCGAGCCGCTGCTCGGCAACCCCGTCGCTGTGGTCGAGGACGCGAGCGGCCTGACGACCGAGCAGATGCACGCCTTCACCTCGTGGACCAACCTCTCTGAAGCGACCTTCCTCTTGCCTCCCACGACGGACGCCGCGGACTACCGCGTGCGGATCTTCTGCCCGGGACGCGAACTTCCCTTCGCGGGACACCCCACGCTCGGCACGTGCCATGCATGGCTCGAAGCAGGCGGTGCACCGAAGTCGGACGTCATCGTGCAGGAGTGCGGCGCCGGGCTGGTGCGCATCCGCCGCGAGGGGGACGTACTCGCCTTCGCCGCTCCCCCGCTGCAGCGCAGCGGACCCCTCGACGAGGCAGACGTCGAGCGGATCGCCGCCGGTCTCGGTCTCACCCGGGCGGACATCGTGGACCACCAGTGGTGCGACAACGGCCCGGGGTGGCAGGCGGTGCTCCTGCAGTCCGCCGAGCAGGTCCTCGCGATCACGCCCGACCCGCATCTGCTGGCCGACCTCGATGTCGGAGTCATCGGTCCACATGAGTCTGGTGACATCGACTTCGAAGTGCGAGCGTTCTTCCCCGGCAACTCCGGCCTCACCGAGGACCCCGTCACGGGGTCACTCAATGCTGCGCTCGCCCAGTGGCTCATCGGTTCGGGGCGGGCACCCGAGAGCTATCTCGCAGCGCAAGGCACGGCGATGGGGCGGGCGGGCCGCGTGCACGTCATGCGTGAGGCCGATGACATCTGGATCGGCGGCAGGTGCGTGACCGTGATCGGCGGCGAAGTGAGCATCTAGCCAACCTGGTCTCGCTCACCTGCATCAGGTGGTTCGACGGGCGCGAGGGACCCGAGCACCTGCCCGGTGGCTCTGGAGATCCGCGGGCGAGTTATCCACAGGCGACCCCGCCTTTCATCGGTCACGCTCGACGGAGCAGCCGGTGAGCACGGGCGTTGGGCGAGAAACGCCGCGGCATCTTGGGCATACTCCATCGCATGCCTGCGATCCCTCCCTCCACGGGTGCCCACTCCGCGCGCCGCTGGCTCGCGCTCGCAGCGGCGACCACGACAGCCCTCGCCGCCATGTCATCGACCGGCATCTCTGTCGCAAAGAAGGACAGCGATGAGTGGGTCACCATCTGTCACCGCACCAACTCCACCAAGAATCCTTACGTCGTCATCACCGTCAAGGAGTCGGCGGTCGATGGGATCAACGGCAAGGGCGAGGGTCAGGGCGATCACTACGGCACCCATACCGGTCCCATCTGGGAATCCGGGATGCCCAATGGTGGCGACTGGGGCGACATCATCCCGCCTGTCGCCGGAGCGCACGGCGGCCTCAACTGGGATGCGCGCGGCCAGGCCATCTGGGCTGCCGGCTGCCATGCCGAATCGGTGATCCCTGCGGAGACGACGGACAGCGATGGCGATGGCACGCCAGACTCACAGGACCACGATGACGATGGGGATGGCACCCCCGACGTCACTGATCCCTCGGGCGACCACGACGGCGACGGCACTCCCGATACCACCGATCCGGATCATGACGGTGACGGCACCCCCGACACCACCGACCCCGACGACGACGGCGACGGCACCCCCGACGTCCAGGACCCCGACGCCGACACCGACGGTGATGGCGATC
>CAZLNF010000269.1:0-2369 GCA_964560885.1 uncultured Actinomyces sp.
TACGCCCAGATCGTCGTCTCGCAGGAGATCCGTCACGTCAAGCCGCTGGGATACTCCCGCGATCCGGTCGTGATCGAGGCGAGTGTCACCGACATGGCACGCACGTCGTACTCCATCGTCTATCGCATCCTTGACGAGCACGGCGAGGTGGCGGCGGAGGCGACGACGCGTCTCGCCGTGGTCGATGCCCAGACAGGACGCCCGATCCGCATGCCCGAGGACCTGCGCGAGCGCCTGCTCGCAGCAGGCTGACTCAGCCCTCGGACCAGAAGATGCGTCGGCCGCCCGCGGTCGCGATGGACACGGATACGCCGTAGGCCTGGGTGAGTGCGTCGGAGGTGAGCGTGGCGTCTGCCGAGCCCTGCCCCACAGCGCGTCCACGCGCGAGCAATGTGGCCGAGTCTGCGAGTGCGGCCAGGCGGCCGAGGTCGTGTCCCACGATGACGATCGCGTCGCCCGCGTCACGGCGCCGCCGGATCGCGGAGTCGAGATGAGCCTGGCCCGCGAGGTCGAGGGCAGCATCTGCTTCGTCGAGGAGCAGCACTGGTGCACGCTGCGCCAGGACGCGGGCCAGATGCACGCGTGCACGCTCACCACCCGATAGCGACGTGACAGGTCGGTCGAGCAACTCCGCGAGCCCGTGCTCGGCGACGACGGCCTCGATCACTTCGGTGTCGTGCGTGGCCGCGTCACTGCCGCGCCACGGCAGCCGTCCCCAGCTCACGACCTCGCGCACGGTGAAAGGGAAGGCCAGGGGCGTCTCCTGCGCGAGGAGTGCGCGACGACGAGCCGCCACCCGGGCCTTCGTGCGCGACCATGACTCACCCTCGAGGAGGACGGTGCCGGTGTCGGGTGAGAGATCGCCGGCAAGCACAGCCAGCAGCGTCGACTTGCCCGAGCCATTGGGCCCCACGAGCGCGTGCACCTCACCGGGTGCGACAGCGACGCTGACGTCGACGAGACGATCCCGCACGCTCACCCCGCGTGCCTCGACGCGCGCGATCATGCCCATCCACCTTGGGCGGCGCGCGTGCGGCGTAGCAGCACGACGAACACGGGGGCACCGATGACGGCCGTGACGACGCCGAGGGGGAGCTCGACGGGTGAGACCACCGTGCGCGCGATCGTGTCAGCAACGAGCAGGAGCAGTGCACCTGCGAGCGCGGAGCCGACGAGCAGCGCACCATGTCGCGGGCCGATGAGCATGCGCACCGCATGCGGGACCACGAGGCCGACGAAGGCGATCACGCCCACGACGGCCACGCCCGCGGACACCGCGAGCACCGCGCCGGCCAGTGCGAGCAGGCGCGTCCTATCGACATCGACGCCCGCGGCCCACGCTGCGCGGTCACCGAGCGCGAGCACGTCGAGGTTGCGCGCCACAAGGCCTGCGAGGAGCAGAGCGATCACCAGGAAGGGGAGAGTGGTCCATACGCCGGGCCAGGTGGCCAGCGCGAGGCTGCCTGTGGTCCAGAAGGTGGTCGAGCGTGCACCCGCGGTGTCGGAGATGGCGACCACCACGGACACCAGCGCCGCCGCGAAGGCCGTCACCGCGACACCGCCGAGCACCAGCGTCACCACCTCGGTGCGTCCTGATCCCGCGCGGGCGATCCACAGCACCAGTGCCATGCCTGCGACACCTGCGAGCGTCGCCCCTAGCGCGGCGATCCAGGGGAAACCCGACAGCGGCATCCCGGTCGATCCGCCGGGCCAGATCGCGGCCGCTAAGGCGATCGCGATGACCGCGCCGAGCGCGGCGCTCGCGGAGACGCCGATGATGCCGGGGTCGGCGAGGGGATTGCGCAGGGTGCCCTGGAGGAGTGCACCGGAGATGCCCAGGCCTGCTCCCACGATGAGCGTGAGCGCGATGCGTGGTGCACGGATCTCGGTGATGATGACGCTGGATGTGTCCGCAGCACCGACGAGCAGGGCCGCGCCTGCCGCGATGATGAGGACCAGCGCGAGCATGGCGAGCACGACCGCCGTGCGGAGGCGAGCCGTCATGACATCGGTGCGGCAGAGCCGATCGCGGACCGCAGCAACTCGACCAGCGCACCCGTGCGGGGTCCGTAGGAGAGCAGCACCTCGTCATCGACCGCGACGACGCGGCGCTCGCGCCCCGCCGTCGTCTGCGCGACACCGGGTAGGGCCAGGAGGCCGTCCATACCGTTGACGGACTCGAGTCCCCCCGTCATCACGAGGAGCACGTCGGGATCGAGCGCGACGAGTGCCTCCGCGGTGAGCGGGGTGAAGGCCTCGAGCCCGGCCTCCGCGCCCGCATCGATCCCGCCCGCAGCAGTGATGAGCGCGTCAGCCCCCGAGCCCTCGCCACCGAGCAGGTAGATCGCGGAGGTGCCCCGCAGGTAGAG
>CAZLNF010000270.1:0-2337 GCA_964560885.1 uncultured Actinomyces sp.
CCGCGACCCTCACCTTGGCAAGGTGATGCGCTACCAACTGCGCTACGTCCGCGCGGACGACGCCGGGGCGTCGCCAGGGGGATGACGATAGCCGACACGCCGAGTGAGCCTCAACGCGGGCCCGACGCGACAGGATGGCCCCGTGACGCTTGCCGCTGCTGAGCCGGCCGCCCACCTGGGCGGCCAGGTGGCGCGCAACCTCGTGGAGGTGAGCCACGATCCGCGGGTCCTCGATCACGGGGGGCGCTGGGCTGTGGCGGTGCCCTACGACGGTCCTCCGGTGCTCGCCCGCTTCGCGGACTGGCAGGCGGGGCCTCCGGAGGCCGTGGCGGGTCCGTGGCAAGGGCCTACAGCGTGGACGACATCGTTGGATCGCAGCGCCTACATGGCTGCGGTGGAGACCATTCGCGAGCGGATCGCCGCGGGAGGGGTCTACCAGGCCAACGTCTGCCGTGTCCTGAGCGCGAGGCTGCCGGATCCGGCACGCGGCGATGTCGGCGGACTGCACGCGCTGCTCTGCCGGGGCAATCCCGCACCGCATGCGGCCATGATCCGCATCCCCGGGGTCATCGAGGTGGCGAGCGCCTCTCCCGAACTCTTCCTCGATCGCGTGGGCGACGTCGTGGAAACGGGGCCCATCAAGGGCACGGGCCGCACGGTGAGCGACCTACTGCCCAAAGATCGTGCGGAAAACGTCATGATCGTCGACCTCATGCGCAACGACCTTTCGCGTGTGTGCCGCACGGGCAGTGTGACCGTGCCGGCGCTGCTCACCGAGGAAGAGCACCCTGGGCTCGTGCACCTCGTGAGCCGTGTCCGAGGAATCCTGCGCGAGGACACCACATGGCCCCAGATCCTCGAAGCCACGTTTCCGCCGGGCTCGGTGACCGGGGCCCCCAAGCTTGCGGCCATCGCGTGCATCGATGAGGTGGAGACGGCTTCGCGCGGGGTCTACTGCGGGGCGCTCGGCTGGGTCGACGCGGATGCCGGCACGGCGAGCCTGGGTGTGGCGATCCGGACCTTCTGGGTCGACGCCGGCCACGTGCGATTCGGGACCGGCGCGGGCATCACCTGGTCCTCGGACCCGGAAGCCGAATGGCGGGAGACCGAGCTCAAGGCCGAACGCCTCATCGCGGTCGCCGCAGGCTCCTGGGAAGGCAGGATGGGCCCATGAGGTTCTGGGTGTCGCACGCCGGGGGATTGGTGGATGCCTCGGATGCGCGGGTGTCCGTGCTCGACCACGGCTTCACCGTCGCCGATGGCGTCTTCGAGACGCTCAAGATCACCGGCGGCGAGGCCTTCGCCCTCACGCGCCATGTCGATCGACTTGAGCGCAGCGCGGCGGCCATGGCCTTGCCCGCACCGGACCGCGGAGCAGTCTTCGATGCCGTGCGCGAGACGGTCGATGCCAACGCACCCCTCCTGGGCGACCTGGGTCGGCTGAGGATCACCTACACCGCAGGCGATGCCCCGCTCGGTAGCGATCGCGGTGAGACCGGGCCGACGCTCGTCGTCGCGGTGTCCGCGATGAAGCCATGGCCGGAGTCTGCCGCCGTGATCACCGTGCCTTGGCCGCGCAATGAACGCAGTCCCCTCGCAGGTGTGAAGTCGACGTCGTACGCCGAGAACGTCCTGGCGCTGGCCAGGGCGCATGAGCACGGTGCGGGTGAGGCCCTCATGCCCGATACCCAGGGGCGCCTCTGCGAGGGCACGGGCAGCAACGTCTTCCTCGTGCTCGACGGTCGACTCATCACGCCGACCCTGGCCACGGGCTGCCTGGCCGGAGTCACCCGCGATCTCGTGCTGGAGTGGTCGGGGGCCGAGGAGGTCGATGTCCCCATGTCCGCACTCGCTGACGCGGAGGAGGTCTTCATTACGTCCTCCACCCGGGATGTCCAGCCCGTTCACCGGGTGGACTCGCGCAGCCTCGTGGCGCCGGGTCCTCTCACCGCCTCGGTGCGGGCGGAATTCGATCGTCGCTCTCGCGCTGACGTCGACCCCTGATGGCCGTTACCGTGGGGAGGTGACCTCCCCACGCGATCGGGATGACGTGCCCGATGAGTCACGCCTCCAGCGCATTGAGGATTCCGTCGAGGAAGCCGCGGAGGAGCTCGTCGAAGGCTTCGAGGAGACCGTCGACCGCGTACTGCCGCCCCATCTGCGCGCCCGCGCCTGGGCGCGGAGGAGGCGCTCCACGCACGTCATGTGGCAGGCCGGCGTACTCATCATCGGCTTCGGGCTCGTCGCCGCGGGTATCGCGATGCTCGTCCTCCCGGGTCCCGGGTGGGCGACGATCATCCTGGGCCTCATCGTCCTCGCCTCGGAGTACGCCTGGGC
>CAZLNF010000271.1:0-2323 GCA_964560885.1 uncultured Actinomyces sp.
GCTCATCGCTGCGCCCTCGACATGCGCCACGCACGCATGGCGTAGTCGATACCCGTCACGATGGTGAGGATGACTGCGATGCCCATGGCGATGACGCGCACCGGATCGGCCCACTCGCCGAGCGGCGCGAGATAGAGCGCAATCGCGATCACCTGCGCGACCGTCTTGGCCTTGCCGCCGCGCGATGCCGGGATGACTCCGTGCCGGATGACCACGAAGCGAAGGACGGTCACCGCAATCTCGCGACCCAGGATGATGATGGTGACCCACCAGGGCAGTGCGCCCAGGATCGATAGTCCGATGAGGGCGACGCCGGTGAGTGCCTTGTCCGCCACCGGGTCAGCGATCTTGCCCAGCGTCGTGACCGTGCCGCTGCGCCGGGCGATCTCGCCATCGGCGAGATCCGTGAGTGCGGCGATGACGAAGACAGCGGTCGCTGCCCAGCGGAGCGCAGAATCCGCGCCATCGTCGGCCAGCAGGAGCACGGCGAGGACCGGCACGAGCAGCAGTCGGATGAGCGTGAGGAAGTTGGGTAGCGTGGCCCATCGGGAGGTGCCGACGGGGTCTCCGGCGTGGTCGGGGACCCCGAGCAGCGGATCCTCCGCCCCTCCCTTCTTCATCGGGGCGCTGCCACGAGGTCGAACCCCTCCACATCGATCACGGTGGCGCGCACGACCTCGCCCACCGCATACGACGCATCGATGAGCGTGGCGGCATCGTCAGGCCCCTGGTGCGCGGCCCGCGCCAGACCGGGCTCCTCGACGAGCAGCTCGACCTCCTCGCCCACCCGCTCTTGCGCGCGCTCGAGCATGAGTTCGTCGACGAGTTGCGCCATGCGCGCCACCCTGCGCTCGACTTCCTCCACGGGCAGGTGGCCGTCCATGCCCGCGGCCTCGGTGCCCTCCTCGTCGGAGTAGCCGAAGACGCCGACCGCGTCGAGGCGGCCCGCCTCGAGGAAGGCAGCGAGCTCGTCGAAGTCCTCCTCGGTCTCGCCAGGGAAGCCGACGATGACATTGGTGCGTACGCCGGCCCGCGGATCACGTGCGCGGATGGCTTCGAGGAGCCCCAGGAAGTCCTCGGAGCCACCGAAGCGACGCATGCGGCGCAGCACGCGCGGGCTCGCATGCTGGAAGGACAGGTCGAAGTAGGGAGCCACACCGGCGGTGCCCGCGATGACATCGACCAGGCCCGGGCGCATCTCCGCGGGCTGCAGGTAGTTGACGCGCAGGCGCAGAATCCCCGGCACTCGGGCGAGGGCGGGCAGGAGGCCCTCGAGCATGCGGATGTCGCCGAGATCCTTGCCATAGGACGTGGAGTTCTCACTCACGAGGACGATCTCGCGCACGCCTGCGTCGGCGAGGTCCGCGACCTCGCCCATGACCTGCTCCGGACGCCGACTCACGAACGACCCACGGAAAGACGGAATGGCGCAGAAGGTGCAGCGCCGGTCACAGCCGGACGCGAGCTTCACCGACATGACCGGTCCGGTTACCGCGCGCTGGAGGCCCGCGTGGCCCGGAAGCCCCTCGGACCCGGTCCGCTCCACCGGCGCGAGCGGCAGGAGGCGGCGTCGATCGGTCGGCACATGCGCCGCGAGGGTCTCCCCCGCAGCCACGCGGCGCACCCGGTCGGCGATGTCGGGGTAGTCGTCGAAACTGAGCACGGCCGCGGCCTCCGGCAGCGAGTCCGCGAGCTCGTGGCCGTACCTCTCAGCGAGGCATCCGGTGACGACGACCCGAGCACCCGTGTCGGTGGCCGCAAGGATGGCATCGATGGAATCCTTCTTGGCCGATGCGACAAAGCCGCACGTGTTGACGAGGAGGACATCGGCCTCATCGGGCTCCGCGGACACCGTGAGGCCGTCTGCCGCGAGCCGGGCTTCCAACTCGTCAGCGTCGACGTCATTGCGCGCACAGCCGAGGCGCAGGATGCCGACGCGGGGATTCACCCCCTCAGGGTAGAGACTCCATGCGAAGCCTCAGGGCGCGGGAGGTCTGCGGAGCGTGGGCGCCTCGTCGTAGGCAGCAAGCAGGCATTCCGCATCGATATCGAGGACTCCCGCGATGACGCGCAAGTGACCTCGGGCGTAGACATCCCCACCGGTATCGGAGAAGTCGTCTGCCTGCATCTGCTCCAGCAGGCTGCTACGCAGCCGTGTGGACTGCGCGAGGTCGTCCAAGGTGAGTCCACCTCGACGCATGGCGTCGCTCATCAGGGCCCCGGGAGTGGGCTGCGTGGACTCGGACACACGTCAAGGCTAGGGGGACATTCCGTGAAGTGCGCTGTGCGAGCGTGGGCGTCCCTGTCCCCGCTTTGGTGGACG
>CAZLNF010000272.1:0-2320 GCA_964560885.1 uncultured Actinomyces sp.
GCCATCGAGGGCGGTCTGCGCAAGGCCGAGGAGGCTCAGGCGGAGGCGCAGCGCGCACTCGAGGAGTACCGCGCAGCGCTTGCGTCGGCCCGCGAGGAAGCGGCCGCCATCCGCACGCAGGCTCAGGCCGATCGCGCTGCGATCGTCGAGGAGGCGCGCGCTGAGGCTCGAGCCGCCGCAGCAGCGGTCACGGCCCAGGCCGAGGCCCAGCTCGCGGCCGAGCGTGCGCAGGCAACTTCGCAGCTCACCCGACAGGTGGGAGAGGTGGCCGTGGCGCTCGCGGGCAAGGTGGTGGGGCAGACCCTCACCGACGATGCGCGCGTCAAGGCGACCGTCGATTCCTTCCTCGGCGACCTGGAGTCCCAGGTCGCGCAGCGGGAGGCGGGTCGCTGATGCTGGGTGCGAGTCGTAGCAGCCTTTCGGAGCTCTCCGACTGGCTCGATGGCCAGCGTGGCGCCGAGGGACTTGCCGGTCTCCCGGCCGAGCTCTTCTCGGTCGCTGATCTACTCGATCGCGAGAAGACGCTGCGCACGGCCCTCGCCGACTCTGGTCAATCGGCCGACTCGCGCTCCGAGCTGGCCGCGTCGCTGCTGGCGTCGCGGGTCAGCCCGCTCACCCTGCAGGTCGTGCAGGAGGCAGTACGCCGCCGCTGGTCGTCGGATGATGACTTCCTCGCCGGGATCGAGAGCCTCGCCGACCAGGCAGCCTTCATGGTGGCCGACGCGGCCGGGGATCTCGACGCGACGGAGGACGAGATCTTCCGCTTCGGGCGCGCGATCGACTCCTCACCGGACCTGCAGATGGCCCTCACCGATCCCTCCCTGTCCGCTCAGGCCAAGGCAGGCATCGTGGAGGACCTCCTGCGTGATCGCTCGACCGCGACGACCCGGCTCGTGCTCGGCTACTCCGTGGGCCATCTCCACGGTCGCCGGATCGATGCCGTCGTCGACGACCTCGCCGACGCGGCCGCGCGACAGCGTCAGCGGATCGTCGCCGAGGTGCGTGTCGCGCAGCCGCTCGATGCCGAGCAGGAGCGGCGCCTCGCCGAGGCGCTCAGCGCCCTCAAGGGACGCCGGGTCCGCCTCAATGTCGCGATCGATCCCGCCGTCCTCGGCGGAGTCCACGTCACCGTGGGCGACGAGGTGATCGACGGCACGGTCTCAGCACGACTCGAACAAGCCCGGCGCACGATGCTCGGCTGATCGGCACACCCCTAGTCACACACCCAGTCACACAGTCAGGCAAGCGAAAGATGTCGCCGAGAGCGACCGAAGAAGGAGAGCAGGCACCATGACGGAGCTGACGATCCGGCCGGACGAGATCCGGAGCGCGATCGAGCGAAACGTCGCGTCGTACTCGCCCACCACGGCCCGCGAAGAAGTCGGCCGCGTGATCGAGACAGGCGACGGGATCGCTCGCGTCGAGGGTTTGCACTCGGCGATGACCAATGAGCTCCTCGAGTTCGAAGGCGGCCTGCTTGGCGTCGCCCTCAACCTCGACGTGCGCGAGATCGGTGTCGTTCTCCTGGGTGACGGATCCAAGATCGAAGAGGGCCAGCCGGTGCGACGCACCGGCGAGGTGCTCTCGGTCCCCGTGGGCGATGCCTTCCTCGGTCGCGTCGTGGACCCGCTCGGCAACCCGATCGACGGCAAGGGCCCGATCGAGTCCGAGGGTCGCCGCGCCCTCGAGGTCCAGGCCCCCACGGTCGTCCAGCGCCAGCCGGTCACGGAGCCCATGCAGACGGGCATCAAGGCCATCGACGCCATGACCGCGATCGGTCGTGGCCAGCGCCAGCTCATCATCGGCGACCGCCAGACGGGCAAGACCGCCGTGTGCCTCGACACGATCATCAACCAGCGCTCCAACTGGGAGTCCGGGGACCCGAAGAAGCAGGTGCGCTGCATCTACGTCGCCATCGGCCAGAAGGGCTCGACCATCGCGTCGGTCAAGGGTGCGCTGGAGGAGTACGGCGCGATGGACTACACCACCATCGTCGCTGCTCCCGCCTCCGATCCCGCGGGCTTCAAGTACCTCGCTCCCTACACCGGGTCCGCGATCGGCCAGCACTGGATGTACCAGGGCAAGCACGTCCTCATCGTCTTCGACGACCTGTCGAAGCAGGCTGAGGCCTACCGCGCCGTGTCGCTGCTGCTGCGCCGCCCGCCGGGTCGCGAGGCCTACCCCGGTGACGTCTTCTACTTGCACTCGCGGCTCCTCGAGCGCTGCGCCAAGCTCAGCGACGAGATGGGCGGGGGCTCGATGACGGGCCTGCCCATCATCGAGACCAAGGCCAATGACGTGTCGGCGTACATCCCCACCA